>DATARS010000210.1:0-16939 GCA_036269455.1 Candidatus Dormiibacterota bacterium
GGCGGCCGCGGCCCACCTGGTTGGCACCCACGACTTCGCCGCCTTCGGACGCTCGCCCAAGGCGTGCGGAAGCACCGTCCGCACCATCCACGCCCTGACGGTGCGGGCGCACAGCCTCCCCGGCAGCCACAACGCCCCCGCCGCGGAGGCGCCGACGGTGGTCACCATCGACGTGACCGCCGACGCCTTCCTCTACGGCATGATGCGCGCGATCGCCGCCGCCCTCGTGGTGGTGGGACACGGCCGGCTCGACGCCGCCTCGCTGCGATCGCTGCTCGACGCTCCCGGCGCCACCCGGCGGTTGCCCACCGCCCCCGCGCACGGTCTCCACCAGTGGGCGGTCACCTACGACGTCGCACCCGGCGAGGGAGACGAGGACCGATGAACACGCAGAAGTGCTATCAGCCGAGCGCCGGGGAGGTGCCCGCGAACTGGTACGTCGTCGACGCGCGCGGCCAGACCCTGGGACGCCTCGCCGTCAACATCGCGCGGGTGCTGCGCGGCAAGCACCGGCCGCAGTACACCCCGCACATGCTCACCGGCGACCACGTCATCGTGGTCAACGCCCGGGACATCGCGGTCACCGGCCGCAAGCGCAGCCAGAAGACCTACGACCGCTACTCGGGCTATCCGGGCGGCCGGCGGGTGCGCACCTTCGAGCAGGTCATCGAGAAGCACCCGACCCATCCCATCCACCATGCGGTGCGGGGGATGCTCCAGCACAACACCCTCGGAGCCGACCAGCTCAGGCGCCTGCGCGTCTATGCTGGCGCCGAGCACAAGCACGAGGCGCAGCAGCCGCAGCCGATCACCTTCGGCGAGCTCGGGGAGATCATCCGTGCCAGCGAGTAGCGAGCACTATTACAACGGCACCGGCCGTCGCAAGAACGCGGTCGCGCGGGTCCGTCTGATCCCCGGCGACGGCGTCCTGGTGATCAACGGCAAGCCCCCGAGCGAGTACTTCGGCCGCCGCGACCTGGAGACCATCGTCACTCAGCCGCTGCGCGTCACCGACACGATCGGCCGGTTCGTGGCCAGCATCAAGGTCGAGGGCGGCGGCGTCTCCGGCCAGGCGGGTGCGGTCTGCCACGGCATCGCCCGCGCGCTGTGCGTCGCCGACGAGAACCTCCGCGAGCCGCTCAAGCGGGCCGGCCTCCTCACCCGCGACCCGCGGGAGAAGGAGCGCAAGAAGTACGGCCTCAAGCGGGCCCGCAAGGCCCCGCAGTACACCAAGCGCTGAGCACGGCCACGACGACCGCCGCGACGGTGGCGGCTCTTCGGGTGCGTGTCCTCGGTGTGGGCGTCGATCTCGTCGACATGGAGACGGCGCTGGACGCCCTGACCCGCGCCGCGGGCACGGAGCGGGCCGGCGCACCGCTGCAGGTGGTCACGCTCAATCCCGAGATGGTGATGCGCGCCCGGCGCGATCCCGCGCTGGGGGCGATCATCGAGGCCGCCGGCATGGTGGTCCCCGACGGCATCGGCCTGGTGCTGTCGATGCGCCGCCGCGGCCATCGCACCGCGGTCCGTGTCACCGGCGCCGACCTGCTCGAGCTCTACGCCGAGCGGGCCGCGCCGCTGGGCCACCGCCTCGCCCTGGTGGGCGGGGAGCCGGGGGTTGCCGAGGGCGCCGCCGCCGAGCTGCGGCGGCGCCACCCCGGGCTGACCGTGGTGGCCGCCGATGCCGGCGACCCCGGCGGCGCGACCGCCGAGCGGCTGCGCGCCGCGGCGCCCGACGCGGTCTTCGCCGCCTACGGCGCCGGACGGCAGGAGAGCTTTCTCGCCGCCCACCTCGCCGGCACCGGCGCGGGGGTCGGCATGGGGGTGGGGGGCGCGCTCGACTTCCTCTCCGGGCGGGTGCGCCGCGCCCCCGCGGCGGTGCGCCGCGCCGGCCTGGAGTGGGCCTGGCGGCTGGCGCGCCAGCCCTGGCGGGTGCGCCGCCAGGCGGTGCTCCCGCTCTTCTGGTGGCTCGACCGCCGCGAGTGCGCTGCGCTGGCGACGTCGCCGCCGCCGCCGCGGAGGTGACATCCGTGCTCAGCCTGGTCGTCCCCGCCTACAACGAGGCCGAGCGCCTGCCGCCGAGCCTCGCCCGGATGCGCGAGTACCTCGACTCCGCCGGCGAGGAGTACGAGGTGATCGTCGTCGACGACGGCAGCAGCGACGGCACCACCGAGACCGTCGAGCGCACCGCCGCCGCGGGCTGGCCGCAGCTCCGCGCGCTCCGCCTCGACCGCAACCAGGGCAAGGGCGCCGCCACCCGGGCGGGGATGCTCGCCGCCCGGGGCGAGCATCGCGCCTTCAGCGACGCCGACCTCAGCACCCCCCTCGAGGAGCTCCCCCGGCTGCGCGGCCATCTGGAGGGCGACTGCCAGGTCGCGATCGCCTCGCGCGCCGGCGAGGCCCAGATCGAGGTGCACCAGGCACTGCGGCGCGAGCTCATGGGCAAGACCTACAACGTGCTTCTCCGCCTGCTCGTGCTCCCCGGCATCCGCGACAGCCAGTGCTGCTTCAATGTCTTCACCGACACCGCCGCCGTCGCCTGCTTCGAGCCGCTCCAGACCCCGCGCTTCGGCTTCGATGCCGAGGTGCTGCTCAGGGCACGCCGCCACGGCTGGCGGATCGCCGAGGTGCCGGTGCGCTGGCGGCACGTCGAGGCCTCCCGGGTGCATCCCCTGCGCGACGCCTCACGCATGCTCCTCGACCTCATCCTGCTCCGCCTGCGCCGCCTCTGACCGCTTCCGCCGCTTCGGAGGTTGTCTCGTCCCTCCCACCGGGGTAGCATCCTCGATCGGAAGGAAGCCGGTCCCCTGCGGGTGGCCGGCCATGTGAGAGGAGGTGTGTTGCGTATGACCTCTGAGAAGCGCGCGCCCACCGATCCCGGGCAGCGGGCCTCCGGCATCCGCCGGCGGCGTCTGACGGCGGCCGGGGGCGCGGCGATCATCGCCGGAGGCATCACCGGGGGGATCATCGTGTCCACCCGGGGCCCCGACTACCAGCCGGTGCACTACAGCGCCCTGATGCCGGCGGTCCAGGGAGTGCCGAGCAGCGGCAGCTCGTCCACCCCGGTGGACTCGGCGCCGCTCGCCCCCGCTCCGGTGCTGCCGCCGCCACTGGCCGCGCAGGCACTCGGGGCGAAGGCCCAGGCGCCGTCCGCCCAGCCGGCGGGCCCGCCGGCGCCCAGGGTGGTCGCCGCGGCGGTGGCCCCGGCCCCGCCGGTGGTGGTGTCCGCCCCGCCGCCGCTGCCGCCCGCTCCCCCCGCGCCCGCTCCGGCGGCGTCGAAGCCGGTCAAGGTGAAGGGGAGCTCGACGAAGCCGCCGGTCCAGGGCACCAACGTGCAGCAGCCGGCGGCGCAGCATCCGGTGGCCCAGGCGCCGCCGGCCCAGCAGCCCGCCTCGGCCCAGCAGCCGTGGTGGGTGGCCTGGTTCCAGCAGGCCAACTCGCAGCGGACCGCCTCGACCCCGAACGGTCCGCCCTCGTGGGCCCCGGCCTGGGGCCGGCGGGCGCAGGTCCAGCAGCAGGCGCCGCAGCAGCAGTTCCCGCAACAGCAGCAGCAGCCACAGCAGCGATTCACCTCCCCGGGCCGGGCGACGGCCTCGGGGTGGAACGGCTCCGGTGTCCAGTGGACCACCGCGAGCTGGTCCCCGTGGTTCGGCGCCTGGAGAGGCGCGGGCCGCTGAGCGGCGGAGTGTGGGCCGCACCGTGCGGCTCACACTCTCCCGGCGGTCACCCCGTGCAGGCGGGGGCCCTGGTTGCGTCGGGCACCGGCGCATCCGCGGCGGGACGCGGTCCCGCGGCGAGCACCACCGCCCGTGCGGCGGCGTCGTGGCAGAGCGGGAGCCAGCCCACCTCCTCGAGCGCGGCGACCTCGCGCGCGTCCTGGGGGAGCACCGCGTGGGTGACGCCATCCTGCTCCAGGAGCCGCTGCCAGTCCGCCTTGAGCTGGTGGACGTCGAGGGCGCGCTGCTGAGCGGTGGCGCCGGTCGCCGCCGGCGGGCCGTAGGCGCCGACCAGCCGGCCGGTGGGGAAGCGCAGGGCGAGGTAGCCGCCCCACTCGACCGACGAGTAGAGCCGGTCGCCGGCGAGGTGGGCGGCGACGTAGTCGGCGGCGGCGACCGGCTCGCTCGCCGCCAGGTCGGCGGCGGTGCGCGAGGCGGTCAGCCGGGGCGCGACGGCGACGAGCGCGGCGGCGGCGGCGACCGCCAGGGCCACGGCCGGCAGGGCGCGCGGGCGCGGTGGCGGGCGGCGCAGCACCACCCCGCCGTGGCCGAGGGCGCGCTGCACCGCGGGCCCGTGGCGGGTGATCGCCGCGCTGGCCGAGTGCGCCAGCTGGGGCAGCGCGACGACGGCGAGGATCGGGGCGGCCCCCGCGAAGCCCAGGGTGACGGCGAGCGCGGCGAGGCCGAGGACGGCGTCGAGCGGGTCGAGCCGGCCGGAGAGCGCCCAGAGCACCACCATCCCCACCGCCTCGACCTCGAGCAGGCGCATCGGCCAGGTGTGGAACCCGGGCGACTGCCAGGCGGTCACCCCCAGGCCGGCGCCGGCGAGATTCTCGCCGAGCGAGCTCCAGACGTGGACGCCCGCCGGGGTGGCCAGGGTCGCGGCGAGGGCGAGGACCAGAGCCGCGGAGAGCGGGCGCAGCTCCGCCCCGACCTCGGAGCCGGGGTCGAGGCGGCGGCGCACCGCGACGGTCAGCCCGCCGAGGGCGACGAGCCCCAGACCGGCGACGAAGCCGGGGTCGAGATTGGCCCAGACCAGCACCACCGCGGGCAGCAGCCAGATCGCCCGGGTCGCTCCCTCGCGCCAGCGGGTCAGCAGCAGCAGGCAGACGGCGGCGCCGAGGGCGGTGATGGTGGCGCCGGTGACGCCGAGCTGGGGCGCGGCGACGATCGCGCTCACCAGGGTGGCGCCGGCGACGAGCAGCCCGGGCACCCGCTCCGCGCGGCGCACCGCGAGGGCGGCGAGGAGCAGGGCGGCGGTGCCGGCCGCGCCCATGACGACCATGGTCAGCCCGGCGCCGCCGAGCGCCCAGAGCCGCGAGAGCAGCACGTCGAGGAGCCACCCCTGGGCCACCCATGGGTGGGGAGTGGGCTGGTAGCTGAAGGGCTCGGTCGCGGGCAGGCCGTGGGCGGTGATCAGCCGGCCGAGCGCGACCCGCCAGTCGGCGTCGGCCCCGGCGAGGCCGCGCACGGTGAGCGCCAGGCTGAGCAGGAGCGCCGCGGTGATCCACCAGCCGCCGGTCGCCCAACGGCGCGGGGCGGCGTCGCCGGCCCGGGCGGGCGCCTCGGCGCGCGAGCGGGCGAGCAGCTGCGGCGCCATCAGCCGGCCGCCGCCGTGGCGCTCCGGAAGTCCGCCGAGCACGGGCTGCTGCTCGGCAGCGCCGGCTGCGGCGGCAGCTGGTAGGCGAGGGCGAGGCCCTCGGCGGTGGCGGGCACGAAGGCGTCGCTCAGTCCGTCCTGGTAGACCAGCCTCCAGTGCGGGCTGGCGAGCAGGGCGTGGTCGAGGGCGGTGTCGCGGTCGAAGAGAACGAGCTGAGTGCCCGAGTCGCGCAGGGTCTGCTCCCATCCCGGGATGACCGACTCGACGCTCCCCGCCTCGAGGAGCAGGGCATCGCCCATCAGGGCGGCGTCGCCGAAGATGAAGACGCGGTCACCGTGCGGGCCCAGGCGCGAGGCGAGGTAGCCGCCCTCGCCGTACTGGTTGAAGATGCGCAGGCCGCCGGGCCCCCTCTCCAGCCAGGAGGCCGCACAGACCGGGAACATCTTCGCGTAGTAGGTCGAGTCCTCCCGGGTGGTGGCGGCGGCGGCGAGGCGGGTGGTGGCGACCAGGCCGAGGCAGAGGAGCACCGGCAGCGAGGTCAGCGCGAGCAGCCGCGCCGGCGGCGCCGTCCAGCGGCGGCCGCGGCGGCCGCGCAGCGTCCACCAGGCCTGCAGCCGGGTGCGGGTGAGCTCGACCTGCTGGATCCACAGCGGGGTGCAGGCGGCGATGAAGAGGGCGACGTGGCGCACCGACTGGAGCGCCAGCGCGGTGGTGGCGAGCGCCAGGACGGCGTCGCGCGGCGTCAGCCGGCGGTTGGTGGCGACCATCGCCCCGAGGCTGAGGAGCATGAATCCGAAGGGCAGGAGCTCGCTCATGTGGAAGTCGGGCGACTGCCACTCGAGGATCAGCGCCTGCTGCGCCGCCGAGCCCTGGGTCTGGAAGGGGTAGAGGTAGATGCCGGGGCCGTTGGGGTTGATCACCACCACGGCGAGGCAGGCGCCCGCCACCCAGGCGAGCCGCCGCACCCGGTCGGCCGGCGCCGCCCCGGGGATCCCCAGGCGGCCGGCGATCGCCTCGGCGGCGATGATCAGCACCAGGAAGGCGGCGCCGATGATGAAGCCGGAGTGGAGGTTGCTCCACACCAGGAAGAGCGGGACCAGCGCCCAGACGGCGCGGCCGCCGCCGCGCAGGTGGCGCTCGACGAGGAGCAGCACCAGGCAGGTGAGCGCGAAGGTGATCATCTGGGCGCGTGGGCCCCAGATCGGATAGCCGGCGACCACGGCGAGGAGCAGCCCCAGGGCGACGGTCGCGTTGTGGGGCCGCATCAGCCGTGCCCGCTGCACCACGAACACCAGGCCGAGCCAGGTGACGGCGCTGAGCACGATCACGATCAGGGCGAGGCCTCCGGCGGCGTGGAGGACGGCGAAGAGCACCTCGGTGAGCCACTCGTGCATCACCCAGACGTGCCCCATCGCGGTGTAGGTGTAGGGGTCGGTGCCGAGGAGGGAGTGGCCGTCGAGGATGAGCTGGCCGGTGCGCAGGTGCCACCAGAAGTCGGGGTCGCGGACCGGGCCCGTCACCGGCACGGCGGCGATCAGCAGGGCGGCGGCGAGGAGCAGCCCGCCGGGTGTGCCGAGCGCCCTCGCCCGCCCGCGAGGCGCTCCCCCGGTCCGCCTACCAGACAAACGGGATCAGCGCTCGGGTGCGCTTCTGGTAGACCCGGTACTCGGGGAAGGTGTCGGCGAGCAGCCGCTCCTCGAACCGGGCGCGCAGGCCCTGGAGGAGCACGAAGGCCACGAAGGCGAGCGTCGGGGTGACGAACGGGTCGGCGAGCAGCAGCGAGAGCGCGGCGGTGATCTCCGCCAGGTAGAGGGGGTGGCGTACGATCCGGTACGGTCCGCCGGTCACCACCCGCCGCGCCTCGGGGATGATGCTCAGGCTGCGGCGGAGGTAGCCGAGCCCCATGCAGGCGAAGGCGAATGCGGCGATCGAGAGCAGGCTCGCGAAGAGCACCAGCGAATCAGGGGGGGTGAACAGGAGCCGGTGCACGGGCACGAACGCGCCGATCACCAGCTGCATGCAGGTGCCGCCGAAGGCCGCGGCCCGGGCCACCAGCCGTCCGTCACGGGTCACCGGCATCGGCCGGGTCAGGTAGAGCCCGACCGGGATGCAGCAGAAGAGCAGGTAGAGCAGCCGGGGCAGCACCTGGAGCACGCCGTGCGCCGCGCTGACGCGGCCGACCTGCAGCCACCCCATCTCGGCGAAGAGCACCGCCGGCACGGCTCGGCCGAACACGAGGAAGCGAATCCACCTCCAGTACAGGGGGTGCCGCACCCTCGTCGTGAGGGGCATGCGGAGCACGGCCTCCACCGTGACCGGCACGGAGATCACCGTGACGGGGAGAGGGGTCGCGGCGACTGCCATGCGCTAGAGTGTATGGGCAGGCTCGCGCACATCCCCCGGGGTGTCATTCGCTTGTGACCCTGCTTCGACGAGCATGAAGGTCTCCCCTGCGACGTCCGCGCAGTCCGATGAGCCGGTCGGCCCCTCGCCACTCGGCAACGCCCGCTACCTCATCGGTCAGCTGATCGCCGACCTCGGCGCTGTCGCCGCCCATTGCGAGCGGGGCATCGGCGAGGCCGAGCGTCAGCGCGCCGGTCTCCGCGAGCGGCTCGAGGAGGCGTCGGTGATCCGCCGTCACGTGCTCAACAACATCACGCGGCTCGAGCCCGACGACATCGAGAACGCGTTCCGCTTCGCCGCCGAGCAGCGCGCCGAGCTGGCGATGATCGAGGAGCGGCTGAGCCAGCTGGCCTCACGGCTCGGCGGGGTCAACCAGCGCCTCGACGAGATGCGCGGCGTGCTCACCATGCTCGACCAGCTCGCCGACATCGAGGCGACCAGCCCCGCCGACGGGGCCGCCCGCTTCCGCAGCGCCTCTCGCCAGGTCTTCCAGATCATCGAGGAGGAGCGGATGCGCATCGCCCGGGACATGCACGACGGCCCGGCGCAGATGCTCGCCAACCTGGTGCTCCAGGCCGAGGTGCTCGAGCGGCTCCTCGTCCGCGACCCCCGGCTGGTGGTCCGAGAGCTCGCCGACTTCAAGAACGGCGTCCGCGACGCCCTCGAGGAGACCCGGCGGCTGATCTTCGACCTCCGCCCGATGACCCTCGACGACCTCGGCCTGGTGCCCACCCTGCGCAAGTTCGTCCGCGAGTTCGGCGACAAGACCTCGATCACCGCCCGCTTCCACGTGGTCGGCGAGGAGCGCCGGCTGCCGTCGAACTACGAGGCGGTGCTCTTCCGCATCATCCAGGAGGCGCTCACCAACGTGCGCAAGCACGCGCGTGCGCGCAGTGTCGACGTGACCCTCACCCTCCAGGCGCGCCGCGTCGTCGCCATCATCAAGGACGACGGCGAGGGCTTCGACGTCGCCGCCACCGAGGCGCGGCTCGGCCGCACCCGCAACCTCGGCCTCATCTCCATGCGCGAGCGCGCGGACCTCGAGAAGGGCCACATGGAGATCCGCTCTCAGCTCGGCCGCGGCACCGAGGCGAAGGTCACCTTCAACCTCTGATCTGATGGACCCGCTCGTGGCGGGTCTCGGGGTCGCAGATGCTCGGGTCCTGCTCGCAGGAGGGGCACTCCGGCTGCAGGGTCGCGTGCTCGATCCCGAAGTGGCTGCAGAGGGTGCGCTCGAGCACGCGGAGGATGGCGGTCACCTCGGTCAGCGGGCGGTCGCCGACGGCGACGTGGGCGCTGAGCATGCGGTGGTTGCGGTCGAGCGACCAGATGTGGAGGTCGTGGACGTTCTCGACCCCGGGGGCGGCGAGCATGACCCGGCGCACCTCGGCGGCGTCGAGGTCGCGCGGGGTCCCCTCGGAGAGGATGTGGACCGCCTCGTGGAGCACGTTCACCGCGGCGGCGGCGATCAGGGCGGCGATCCCCAATGACACCGCCGGGTCGGCGGCCCGCCAGCCGGCGGTGAGCAGCAGGATGCCGGCGACCACCACCCCCGCCGAGGCGAGCGCGTCGCCGACGACGTGGAGCGCCGCGCTGCGCACGCTCAGCTCGCTGCCGGCGCCGAGGAGGTAGGCGCCGAGGGCTCCGTTGGCGAGCAGCGCCAGGGCGCCGAAGGCGAGGACCGGGGCGCCGGCGACCGCGCGCGGGTGCTCGAGGCGGTCGATCGCGGCCACCGCGAGCAGGGCCGCGACGCCGGCGAGCGCCAGACCGTTGAGGGTGGCGACGAGGATGCCGGTGCGGTGGAAGCCGAAGCTCCGTCGCGGCGTGGGCCGCCGCCGCGACTGGGCGGTCGCGTACCAGGCGAGCCCCAGGCTGCCCGCGTCGGTGAAGAGGTGGACGGCGTCGCCGAGCAGCGCCAGCGAGCCGGCGAGCAGTCCGGCGAGCCCCTCGGCGATGAAGAGGAGTGCCACCACCCCGATGGCGGCGCGCAGCCGCCCGGACGCCAGCGTCGCCGCGGCGCCGGTGTGGGAGTGCCCGGGGTGGGAGTGGTGATGGTCCACCACCGAATTATCGGCCCGGCCCCGGTGGACGGTATTCAGAACCATGAAGAAGGCCGTCATCACGTGTTACCGGGGCGATTCCGGAGGACCACCGGTCCAACAGGTGCTGGCCCGGATACTCCCAAACGACCCCAGCGGGTCGACTGGGCGGTTCCTACCGAGGGCCGCAAACCTACTCACGGAGGCCAACCCACGTGCTGAGCAGCCTTTACCTGCGCCTGCAGGAGCTCGTCGAGAGCGCCAAGACCAAGGTCACCGAGCGCGAGGAGGGCCAGGGCATGGTCGAGTATGCCCTCATCCTCGTCCTCATCGCGGTTGTCGTCATCGTCATCCTCCAGGTGGTCGGGAAGCAGGTCAACAACGTCTTCTCGAACATCAGCAACGGTCTCGCCAACTAGTCAGTCGGCGGGCAGTAGCCGAGAGGGGGGCCGCGAATTCGCGGCTCCCCTTTCCTCTCGTGAGCACCCCCCTCATCAGGGAAGGAGGAACCATCTAACGTGGCCACCGAGGTCAAGCAGCGAAACAACCGAGTCATCGTGCTCGTCGGCGTGGTGATCGCGCTGGTCGCGTTCGGGCTCAGTCTCTACGTCTCCCATAACGGCAGCGGCACCACCGCGAGCAGCGGTCAGACCGTCCCCGTGGCGGTCGCCAAGACCGACCTTCTCCAGGGGTCGCAGATCACCTCTGATGCCATCAGCATCGTGCAGTACAACACCAGCCAGGTGCCGGTGGGCGCGAGCCCCGACGGCGCCACGCTCATCAACAAGTTCCTCTCGGTGGGGGTCACCAAGAACACCCCGCTGACCGCGAACCTCCTCGTCGCCGACGCCAACAGCGCGAAGACGGCGGCGCTCACCGTGCAGCCGCTCGACATCCATCCCGGCTACGTCGCGATCGCGATCCCGACCGACGGCGGTGGCAGCAGCGACAAGCCCTCGCCCGACATCGTGAGCGTCGGCGGGTGGATCCAGCCCGAGGACCACATCGACTTCGTCATCGACACCGGTCAGGGCACGGTCCGCTACGCCTTCCAGGATGTGCGCGTGCTCAAGGTCGGCACCCAGTCGACCGCGGGCGCCGGCGGCGCCGGCAGCAGTGCCACCGTCCTGGTGCTCGAGCTGCCCCGTGCACAGGCGGAGCAGATGGCGTTCCTCATCGCCAAGAAGACCGACCTCCAGGGTCAGGCGAACGGTCCGCACATCATCTCCATGGTCCTGCGCGGCATCAAGGACAAGGGCACCGGCTCGGGGAGCAACTACCTCGACGACGCCAGCCCGAATGTGCCCGCGAAGGCCGACGCGCCCGTGAGCGTGAACACCTTCAACGCCCTGTTCCCGGGCAAGTAGGAGCCAGGGGTTAGCATGGGAGCCCGCGGTCACCGCTCCACGAGCCGGCCGATCGCGGGCCTCCCATCCCCCCAGGGGTGAGCTGAAGATGATCCGCATTCTCCTCGTCGACGACATTCCCACGACCCTCGACAACCTCCAGAAGCTGCTGAGCTTCGAGGACGACATCGAGGTCTGCGGGACCGCGGGCGACGGCCGCCGCGCCATCGAGGAGGCGCGCCGGCTGCAGCCGGACATCGTCCTGATGGACGTCAACATGCCGCAGCTGGACGGCATCCAGGCCACCGAGATCATGGCCGCCGAGGTGCCCGGTTCGCCGGTCATCATCATGTCCGTCCAGGGCGAGCGCGACTACATCCGCCGGGCGATGCAGGCGGGCGCGCGCGAGTTCCTGATCAAGCCCTTCAGCGGCGACGAGCTCATCGCCTCGATCCGCCGCGTCCATCAGCTGGAGCAGAAGAAGGGCACGTTCCTCGCCAAGGCGGCGCAGTCCACGCCGGCCGGCGGCGCCGGGTCCGCGACCTCGCAGGTGCGGCGCGGCGAGGTGTTCCTCGTCTTCTCCGGCAAGGGCGGCGTGGGCAAGTCGATCATCGCCTCCAACCTGGCCATCGCCCTGGGGATGGAGACGGGTGCGCGGGTCGCGCTCGTCGACCTCGACCTCCAGTTCGGCGACATCGGCGTGCTGCTCAACCTCGACCACTCGAAGAGCATCACCGATCTCGCCGACGCCGCCGCGAGCAGCGACGCCGAGTTCATCCAGGAGGTGCTCGCGCACGGGCCCGAGGGTGTGCAGGTGCTGCTGGCGCCGATCAGTCCCGAGCTCGCCGACCTGGTCACCGCCGAGCACCTGCGCACGATCATGCAGGAGCTGCAGCGCACCTACGACTTCATCGTCGTCGACACCGCGTCGCACCTCGCCGAGCTCAACCTCGAGGCCATCGAGCTGGCCACCCGGGTGATCGTGGTGACCGCGCTGAACATCCCCGCGATCAAGGACACCAAGCTCACCCTCAAGGTGCTCGAGTCGCTCAACGTCGAGCCCGATCGCATCCTGCTCACCCTCAACCGCTCGGACGCGCACTCGGAGTTCAACAAGGAGGCGGTCGAGAACAACCTCCGCTTCCCCATCGCCCTCCAGATCCCCCACGATCCCAAGGCGGTGAGCACCTCGGTGAACCGCGGCGCCCCCTTCGTCTCCGCCAACCCCGAGGCCGAGATCAGCCGCAGCATCCGCGAGCTGGTCAGCCAGCTGGTGCCGCTGGACCCGCAGTCCACCCCGGTGGTGGCCGCCGGCGTCGGTGACCGCAAGCGTTCCCGCCTCTTCGGCTTCAACAAGAGCTGACGCCTGTGTCGCTCCTCGATCGCGTCCAGCGCCAGCAGCAGGAGGCTGCCACCGTCGCCGCGCCCCCGGTCTCGAGCCGGCCGCAGGTGGCTCCGGCCCCGCCTCCTCCGCCCCCCGCGCCCGCGCCCGATCCCGGCGCGGGTCGCTCCAGCTCGCCCCTGCTCGCCCGCACCGGCATGCAGCGCGCCGCGCTGGGCCGCCCCTCGGCGATCCAGCAGCAGTACCAGGCGCTCCGCGCCATCATCCACTCGCGGCTCGTCGAGGAGATGGTCGACGCCGACAACTCGTCGCACGAGGCGGTGATCGCCAAGCTCGGCGAGCTGGTCAGCGAGGTGGCCTCGGAGCAGTCGCTCTCGCTCACCCGCCAGGATCGGCAGCGGCTGGTGGAGGCGCTCACCAACGACGTGCTCGGGCTCGGGCCGCTCGAGGGCCTGCTCGCCGACCCGGACATCACCGAGGTGATGGTCAACGGGCCCAAGCATGTCTTCGTCGAGCAGCGCGGCAAGATCACGAAGAGCCACGTCACCTTCGAGAGCAACGAGCAGCTGATGCAGGTCATCGACCGCATCGTCAGCAGCATCGGGCGCCGCGTCGACGAATCCTCGCCGATGGTCGACGCCCGCCTCAAGGACGGGTCGCGCGTCAACGTGATCATCCCGCCGCTGGCGCTCAAGGGTCCCACCCTCACCATCCGGAAGTTCTCGAAGGACCCGCTCCAGGTCGAGGACCTGGTGCGCTTCGGCACCGCCACCGCGGACATGTTCGAGTTCACCCGCGCCTGTGTCTCCGCCCGGCTCAACGTCGTGGTGAGCGGCGGCACCGGCTCGGGAAAGACGACCACGCTGAACATCCTCAGCTCCTTCATCCCCGACGACGAGCGCATCGTCACCATCGAGGACGCCGCTGAGCTGCAGCTCCGCCAGGAGCACGTGGTCACCCTGGAGACCCGCCCCGCCAACGTCGAGGGACGCGGGGCGGTGCACATCCGCGAGCTGGTCGTGAACAGCCTGCGCATGCGGCCCGACCGCATCGTCGTCGGCGAGTGCCGCGGCGGCGAGGCCCTGGACATGCTCCAGGCGATGAACACCGGCCACGACGGCTCGCTCACCACCGTCCACGCCAACACTCCGAGCGACGTGCTCTCCCGTCTCGAGACCATGGTGCTGATGGCCGGCGCCGAGCTGCCCTCGCGGGCGATCCGCGAGCAGATCGCGTCGGCGGTCAACCTCATCGTCCACCAGATGCGGCTGCGCGACGGCAGCCGCAGGATCGTGAACATCACCGAGGTGCTGGACTTCGACGGCGAACGGGTCGAGGTGCAGGACATCTTCATCTTCCGGCAGACCGGGGTCGACGAGGATGGGCGCGTCCTCGGCTACCTCACCCCGACCGGGGTGCTGCCTCGGTGCCTGGAGCACCTGGCCGCCGCTGGCGAGAACCTCGATCCATCAATGTTCACCCCGCTCCGCCCGGCGGTGGTCGGAGGCACTGCATGACCGCCCTGGCGATGCTGCCGGCAGACCTTCCCACGGTCGCCGGGTTCAACCTCGGGTCCCTGCTGCTGGCTGTGATCGCCGGACTGGCGGTGATGCTGGTGGTCTTCGGGCTCAGTGCCGGCAAGGGCGAGGTGGACGACATCACCCGCCGGCTCGAGCGCTATGCGGAGATCGGCGAGCCCGCCGAGAGCCGTGAGCGCCGCCCGGCGAGCCCGCGCGAGCTCCTCGACCGCTTCACCGACGCGCTCAACCTCGTGCTGGCCCGCTCGGCGCGCACCGACCACCTCACCGAGGACCTCGCTCGCGCCGACCTCAAGCTGAAGTCGTCGGAGTGGGTGCTCGGCGTCCTCGGCGCCGGCGTCGCCGTCGGCCTGCTGGCGACGCTCCGCTTCGGCACCGTGCTGGCGTTCCTGCCCAGCCCGGTGGCGGTCTGGTTCATCAGCGGCTTCGTGCTGCGCTTCCTGCAGGCGCGCCGCAAGCGCGCCTTCGACAAGCAGCTCGGCGACACCATCATCCTGCTGAGCAACGCGCTCAAGGCCGGCTACTCCTTCGCCCAGGCGGTGTCGACGGTGAGCAAGTCGGCGAACCCGCCGATCGCCGACGAGTTCAGCCGCGCCACCCGAGAGATGGCGCTCGGCATCAGCGTCGACGACGCCCTCAACCACATGGTCAAGCGCAACGTCTCCGAGGACTTCGACCTCATGGTGACCGCGGTGCAGATCCACCGCGTGGTCGGCGGCAACCTCGCCGAGATCCTCGACACCATCGCCCACACCATCCGCGAGCGGGTGCGCATCAAGGGCGAGATCAGCAGTCTCACCGCGCAGGCGCGCGCCTCGGGGTGGATCATCACCGCGCTGCCGATCTGCCTCGCCATGATGCTGACCGTCATCTCCCCCGACTACTTCAACCCGATGTTCCACCAGACCCTGGGGATCGTGATGCTCGCGATCGGCGGCTTCTCCATGGCGGTCGGCTTCGCCATCATCCAGAAGATCGTGAAGATCGAGGTCTGATCCCAATGTCGAGCAGCATCCTCAGCATCGCCCTCGCCCTCGCGGTCGCCTTCGGCGTCTTCCTGGTCTTCCAGGGGATGAGCCGTCCCCAGACCGACCTGCTCGAGACCCGTCTCGCGCAGTTCGGCGACCACGAGCTCACCCTCGCGGAGATGGAGATGGCGCTGCCCTTCGGCGAGCGCTTCCTCCGCCCCATCCTCGACCGGATGGGCGGCTACATCACGTCGCGCACCCCGGCCAACCGGACCCAGCAGCTCCAGGACAAGATCAACCTCGCCGGCCGGCCGCTCAACCTCACCCCCGGCAGCCTGCTCACCCTGCAGCTGATCTCGCTGCTGGTGCTGACCGCCGCCGGATTCGGGATCGCCAACCTCATGGCGCTCCAGGGGTCGATGGTGATCCTCGGCCCGGCGGGCGGCGGCGTGCTTGGCTACCTGGTGCCCTCGATCTGGCTCGACCGCCGCGTCAAGGCGCGCCAGAAGGAGATCCGGGTGGCGCTGCCCAACGCGCTCGACCTGCTCACCATCAGCGTGGAGGCCGGCCTCGGCTTCGACGCCGCGGTGAGCCGCGTCACCGAGAAGTACCACAACGCGCTGGCCCTGGAGTTCACCCAGGTGCTCAACGAGGTCCGGCTCGGACGCCCCCGCATGGAGGCGCTCGAGGACATGGCGCGGCGCAACAAGGTCGACGAGCTCAACAACTTCATCCAGGCGGTGGTGCAGTCCGATCAGCTCGGCGTCGGCATCGCCCAGGTGCTGCGCATCCAGTCCGAGGAGATGCGCCGCCGCCGCCGTCAGCGCGCCGAGGAGATGGGCGCGAAGGCTCCGCTGAAGATGCTCTTCCCGATGGTCGGCTGCATCTTCCCCGCGCTGTTCATCGTGCTCCTCGGGCCCGCCGTCATCCAGGTGTACAACCAGTTCATCGGTCACTGACCCTCGGGGTCGGTGCGCTGGGCTCGCGGCCGCCGTGGCGGCCGCCAGCCCAGCAGCCCCCGGCGGGGCCGGCCGGTGCGCACCTGCTCGGCGAGATCGCGATACGCCTCGGTGTCGCCGCACACGCGGGCGGCGGCGAGCACCACGTGCTCGCGACCCAGCTCCGGGTGACGGCGCACCGCCGCCTCGTGCTCGGCGAGCACGAGCAGGTCGTCCAGGCTCAGCGATGCGTGCAGCTGGGTGGCGAGCTCGGGCTGGCCGATGCTGTCGAGCAGCTGCGTCGGCGTCGACGCGACGCGGAGCGCGGAGTCGAGTGTCGAGGCGCGGGGACGCACGACGGAGAGCGTAACGGTGGGCGGTCGCTCGCGCGCGTTCGAGATTGAGTCCGGTGCGAGGCGCGTCACCCCGGCGTCATCGAATCGCAACCGCCGCGGGGGGTGGGCCCCCGTCGCGTCGGGATAGCCTGCCGGCATGACTCCCGCACGTCTCCGCAGCCTCGCCCTCCACCTCCTGGTCATGACCATGGGGACCGCCACCTACTGGCTGGTGATCGCTCCGCTGGTGCGCTCCGGCCACTGACCTCCGGAGGTCAGCCCCGGCGCAGCGCGGACGCCCGCCAGGCCTGGGCGACGCCGTCGAGGATGTTGATCTCGAAGGTGGCGCGCTCGATGCTCTCGAGCTCGAAGCCCTCGGCGAGCGACGCCTCGAGCTCGTCCCGCCGCACCCGGCGCGGCCCCCAGTCCCCGGGCTGCGCGTCGCTGAAGACCATCAGGTGGTAGCGGCCGCCGACGACCAGAACGCGCCGGATGGACTCGACGTAGCGGGCACGATCGGCATCCTCGAAGACGTGGAAGACACCGCTGTCGAGCACGGTGTCGAACTGCGCACCGAGCCAGCTCAGGTCGAGGGCGTCGCCGACCTCGAAGCGCACTCCCGTCAGGCCGCGCTCGGCGGCCCGGCGGCGGGCGATGGCGATGGCCCGGGACGAGGAGTCCACGCCGGTGGCGTCGAGGCCGCGCGAGGCGGCG
>DATARS010000211.1:0-12583 GCA_036269455.1 Candidatus Dormiibacterota bacterium
GTCGGCCTCTACTCGCCGCTGATCCGCCACCTGCCGCCGCTCTGTGGCGCGCTCTTCCACGCGAGCAACTCGCGCGCCGCCGTCTCCGCCCTGGGCGCGACCGCGCTGCGCCTGCTCGAGCCCGGGCTGCGCGAGCTCGTCGACGCCCACGTCCCCGCCGCGGTGGTGTCGTTCCACCCGCTCGTGAACCACGCCGCGGCGCGGGTGCTGCGCCGCCGCCCCGGTCCGCCGATCCCACTCATCACCGTGATCACCGACCTCGTCGACGTCCACAACGCCTGGATCTGCGACGGCGCCGACGCCATCGTCACCCCCTCGGCGGCGGCGCTCAACCACATCCGCGCCGCCGGCATCGGCGCCGAGCGCTGCTTCGACCTCGGCCTCCCCGTCGACGGGAGCTTCACCGCCGAGCCGGCGACGGCCCTCGAGCGCCGCGGGCTGCGCGCCCATCTCGGGCTCGATCCGGCGCGCCGCACCGTGCTGCTCAGCGGCGGGGGCGAGGGCTCGGGCGGCCTGCTCCGGCGCGCTCGCATCCTCTGCGAGGCCGGGCTCGACATTCAGCTGGTGGTGATCTGCGGACGCAACGCGGCGGTGCGAGCGCGCCTCCAGGACCTGCGGCCGCGCCGGCCGACCACCCTCCACGTCGAGGGTTTCGTCCCCAACATGGCGGAGTGGATGCGCGCCAGCGACGTGCTGGTGAGCAAGGCGGGGCCGGCGACGATCACCGAGGCGCTTTGCGCGGGGGTGCCGCTGCTGCTCACCTCCCACGTGCCCGGTCAGGAGCGCGGCAACGTCGACATGGTGGTGACGGTCGGCGCCGGCCGGCACGTCCCCGGAGACGCGGCGCTCGTCGACGCCGTCGCCGAGCTGGTGCTCCCCGGATCGACGGCGCTGCTGGCGATGCGCGACGCGCTCCAGGGGGTGGCCCGGCCGCACGCGGCGGTGGCCACCGCGCGGCTGATCACCCTTCTCGCCGCCCGCGCCGCCACCGGGGCGCGGTGAGCGCCCCTCCGGCCTGCCGCGTGGACGAGCTCCGTCTCTTCTCGTTTCGCAACTACGCCGACGAGACAGTGGCGCTCGGCCCCGGGCTCAACGTCGTCTCCGGCCCGAACGCCCAGGGGAAGACCAACCTGCTCGAGGCGCTGGCGACCGCGGCGCTGACCCGTTCACCCCGGGCCGCGTCCGCCGCCGAGCTGGTGCGCTGGGGCAGCGACGCCGCCCGGGTGCGCGCGGTCGTGCAGCGACCCGAGGGCGCGACGATCATCGACCTCCGCCTCCACCGCCCCGGGGGCCAGGGGAGCGCGGTCCGCACCATCACCGTCGACGGCAGCGCCCGCGCCGCCCGCGCGGTGCTCGGGATCTGCCCGGTGGTGCTCTTCTGGCCCGAGGACCTGCTCCTCGTCAAGGGCGGCCCCGAGGCGCGCCGCCGGCTGCTCGACATCGTCATCGCCCAGACCGACCCCCGCACCGCCGCCGAGCTGGTCCGCTACCGCCGCGTCCTCGACCAGCGCAACGCCCTGCTCCGCCAGGTGCGGCTCGGGCAGTCGACCCCGGCGCCGCTCGCGGGCTTCACCACCGAGCTGGCGCGGTCCGCGGGCGCGGTGCTCGTCGCCCGCATCCGCCTGGTCGAGAGCCTCGCTCCGCTCGCCGCCGAGGCGCTCGGGGAGATCAGCGACGGCCGCGAGCATCTCGACCTCCGCTACCGCGCCGAGGGGCTCGAGGGCGAGCTGCCGGCCACCGCCGAGGAGGCGACCGACCGGCTCTCCGCCGCCCTGCTGGCGCGCCGTGCCGAGGAGCTCGCCCGGGGGGTCAGCGTCGCCGGTCCCCACCGTGACGACGTCGAGGTCCTCATCGACGGACGGCCCGCTCGCGCCGCCGCGAGCCAGGGGCAGCAGCGCAGCCTGGTGCTCGCCTGCAAGCTCGCCGAGGTGCGCCACCTCACCACCCTGCTCGGCACCGCACCGGTGCTGCTCCTCGACGACGTCCTCAGCGAGCTCGACGCCCCGCGGCGGGAGCGGCTCCTCGGCAGTCTCGGCGCGGGGACCCGGCTGCAGACGGTGCTGACCACCACCGACCCCGACGCCCTCGACCTCTCCGGCCACGTCCGCCACCTCAGCGTGGCGGCCGGGCGGGTCACCGGTGCCGACGTGGCCCGTCACCAGGGGGGCTCGGCGGCATGAGTGAGGAGACCCGCGCACCCCTCCCGCACGAGCGCCGCATCGACGCCGTCGTGTGGCCGGCGCTGCGGCGCATGGGAATCAGCAGGAAGGTGCGCGAGGCGCAGCTCGACGAGCTGCTCGCCCAGGCCGTCGGCCCCGGCGTCGCCGCGCTCTGCCGCCCTGCCGGGCTCGACCGCGGCGTCCTGACCATCGCCACCGCCCACGGCGCCCTCGCCCACCAGCTCCAGCTCGACGCGCCGCGGCTGATCGCCACCCTCAACGCCCAGCTCGGCTCCGAGGTGGTGCGCAAGCTGCGCTTCCGGGCATTGGGAGACTCGCAGCGCTGACGCGCTGCCGGCGGCGGGCAGGTCTGCCCCCCGCGAGCTACATGGGCACCCGCACCGGCATGACGATGTAGAGGTAGTCGTCGCGTCCCACGGGCCGGATCACCCCCGGTGACAGCGGCCCGTTGAAGCCCAGCGCCACCTCCTCGCTGTCGATCACCCCCAGGGCGTCGAGGACGTAGCGGGCGTTGAAGGCGATCTGCACGCCCTCGCCGTCGACGGTCGCCGTCAGCGGCGCCTCGTCGTCGCCGACCTCGGCGGTCTGGGCGTGGAGCGTCAGCGTGCCCTCGCCGGTCGCCAGCCGGACCACGTTGGCGGCGTCCTTGGCGAGGATCGAGGCCGTCCGGGTCTCGCGCAGCAGGGTCGCCGATGCCAGCGTCACCGTGGTCGTCTGAGCGCTCGGGATCACCTGCGCGTAGTTCGGGTACGCGCCCTCGATGAGCCGCGACGAGACCTCGACGTCGCGCATCGTGAAGAAGATGTGGTTGCGCGACGCTGCGAGCGTCACCTCGACCGTGGGACGGTTCGCTGTGATCGCCCGCGCGACCTCGCCGAGGTGCCGCGCCGGCACGATGACGCTGATCGCCGCGGGGGCCTCACCCTCCCCGTCGCCCTTCGGCGACAGCCGCCGCACCGCGAGCCGGTGGCCGTCGGTGGCCGCCAGCGTGACCGTCTCACCCTCGAGCTGGAGCAGCACCCCGGTGAGCACCGGACGCGCCTCGTCGGTGCTCGCCGCGACCACGGTCTGGCCGATGGCCGCATCCAGGGTCGCGGCGTCGAGGCTGACCGTCGCCTCCGCGTCGCGGGCCGGGAGCGGCGGGAACTCGACCGCGTCGATGCCGTGGATGTTGGTGCGGTGGATCCCGCAGGTCACCCGCAGCACCTGGGTCGAGGGGTCGAGCTCGAGGGTGCAGGGCGCCTCGGCGAGGGAGGCGATGTACTCGGTCACGAGCCGGGCGGGCACG
Organism: Candidatus Dormiibacterota bacterium; assembly: GCA_036269455.1. Classification (GTDB taxonomy): domain Bacteria; phylum Chloroflexota; class Dormibacteria; order Aeolococcales; family Aeolococcaceae; genus CF-96. The sequence goes on from DATARS010000211.1 coordinate 3,469, forward strand.
GTGACACGCCCCTCGCGGACCACCTCCGCCGGCACCGTGGTGGTGATGGTGAGATCGAGGTTGGTGGCGGTGAGCCGCAGCCCCTCCGGGGTGGTCTCGAGGAGGACGTTGCTGAGGATCGGGAGGGTGGAGCGTGGTGAGACGGCGCGGGAGACCAGGGCGAGCGCGGTGGCCACGGCGGTGGGGGACACGGTGCACTTCATGAGGGTGCTCTCGGTGGTGGGCGAGGCGGTTGTCACCAGGGGTGGTCCTTCTCGGAGAGGGTGTATGAAATCAGTGATCGCAGTAGGGGGCGTGCACACCGGGGACAAGTCGGTGCCGCGAGATCGGATCGCGGCCCGTGGCCGCGGGAGAGGCTGGGGACGCCGGACCCCGGTGGGAGGCGGCAGCGCACAGGACGGCCCGAGGAGCCGGTTCCCACGGCTGTGTCCCGCCGGAGTCCACAGCCTCGTCTTTGCCGTCGTCAGCGCGCATGGAGACGGTCACGGATCTGGCGGAGGTCGCCCTGGAGGCGGGTGTCCTCGCGGCTGAGCTCGAGGATCTTCTCGTAGGCGTGGAGCACGGTGGTGTGGTCCTTGCCGCCGAAGGCCTGGCCGATGGCGGGCAGCGAGGAGGCGGTCTCCTCGCGGATGAGGAACATCGCGACCTGGCGCGGGAAGACGATGTGCTTGTCGCGCCGGCGGCCCTTCATCTCCTCGAGGGCGATGCCGTAGTAGGCGGCCACCGTCTCCTGGATGAGGTCGACGGTCGGCGGCGCCCCGGCGTCGTCGGGAAGGATGTCGCGCAGGATCCGGGTGGCGCTGTCGAGCGTCACCGGCTGGCCGTTGAGCGACGCATGCGCGAGCACGCGGATGAGCGCGCCCTCGAGCTCGCGGATGTTCTTCTGGATGCGATGCGCGATGAAGGAGCAGACCTCGTCGGGAACGAGCCTCCCGTTGGCGCCGAGCTTGCTGTTGAGGATGGCCAGACGGGTCTCGAAGTCCGGCGGCTGGATGTCGGCGATCAGCCCCCACTCGAAACGGCTGCGCAGCCGGTCCTCGAGGGTGGGGATGTCCTTGGGGGGACGGTCGCTGCTGATGACGATCTGCTTCTGCACCTCGTGCAGCGCGTTGAACGTGTGGAAGAACTCCTCCTGAGTTCTGTCCTTTCATGCTAAAAACTGGATGTCGTCGATGAGCAGGACGTCCACGGTGCGGTAGCGGGTGCGGAAGTCGTGGGTGCGGTTCTCCTGGATGGACGCGATCATCTCGTTCATGAACTTCTCCGAGGTCACGTAGGCGACCTTCGGAGGTCGGCGGACGTGGCCCTCGCGGACCGCGTGCCCGATGGCGTGCATGAGATGCGTCTTGCCCAGGCCGACTCCTCCGTAGAGGAAGAGCGGGTTGTAGGCCTTGCCGGGTGCGGCGGCGACCGCGCGGCAGGCGGCGTGCGCGAAGCGGCTGGAGTTGCCGACCACGAACGCGGAGAAGGTGAAACCGGGGTTGAGCCGTGCCACGCTCGAGCCCGTGGTGTGGGCGTCGAGGCTGTCGGAGATGCTCGGCGGCGGGACGTCGTCGGGGAGCGGCGAGGGCTCGTCGGGTGGCGGCGTCGACGCGGGGTCGACGGTGATGATCACCTCGCACTCGCGCGAGCTGATCTCCGAGAGCGTCTCACGGATGACCGGGAGATACCGCTCGATCAGCCAGTCGCGCGCGAGCCGCGTGGGGACGCCGATGGTGAAGGTGTGACCGTCGGGACAGTCGAGCAGAACCGCGTTGCGCAGCCACGTCTCGTACCCGGGGCGCGTGAGCTGGAATCGCAGCTCCTCGAGCGCTGCGAGCCACAGCTGCAGTGCATCGGCGGGGACCGTCGCCTCTCCCCCAGAGCGGAACTTGATGTCCACGGAACGTCCCCTGTGATCCCCGGGTGTGTGGCGACGAACGTTCCGTCGCGTATGTCGACCGGTGCGTGGGTGAGTGCTCCGTCACCCGTGTGGGCGTTTCCCACAAGCTGTCCACATCCGTGGATAAACACGCGCTCCACCGGGGGTGCAAAGCGAACTGGTGTGCACCTCTTTGGGGGGTGCGCCGGTGGAGTGGAGGCGAAGTCTAACAACGCGCAGGGGGGGTCAGAACGTTTCGGTCGGGCGGTTCGGGGAGGTGTTGTCGGCCGCCGCGGCGCGTTACGTGAGGCTGCTGCGGAGGGTGCGCTCGTGGCGCTCTGACGGCCGCGGACGCCGGGGCGCTGCTATACTCCCGGGGCCCCACCCCCGGTGTGGATGCGGCGCGCACGCGCCCCCACTCTGGGCGGCATCGATCGACGGAGAGCACTCCCATCAAGCGCACGTACCAGCCGAAGAAGCGCTATCGGCGGAAGACCCATGGCTTCCGCATCCGCATGTCCTCCCCGGGGGGGCGGCAGGTGATCAAGGCGCGGCGCCGCAAGGGCCGCAAGCTGCTGACGCCCGCGCCCGTTCGGTGAGTGTCGCGGTGAACCGGCGCCATCGCCTCCGGGGCGCCGGCGCCTTCGCCGCCGTGCGCCAGCGGCGCGCCGCGGCGGCCGCGGGTCCGCTCCGGGTGCAGGTCGCGCCCAACGACGCGGACGTGGCTCGGGTGGGCTTCGTGGTGCCGAGGGCGGTCGGCGGCGCGGTGGTGCGCAACCGGGTGCGCCGCCGGCTCCGGGCGCTGCTCGACCCGCGCCTGGAGGCGCTCGCCGGGCTCGACGTGGTCGTGGCGGCGGGCCCGGCGGCGGCGACCGCGACCTGGGGGTCGCTGGGTGCGGACCTCGAGGGCGCCCTCGCGGGTGCGCGCGGCCGGCTGCGCCGCGGTGACGCCGCCGCGACGCCCGCGCACGGCGGCGGCCGCGACAGCGCAGCCCGCGCCCCCCTCTGGGACAATCGGGTGGGCGGCCGCGTCCGGCGGGGCCGGCGCGATCCTTCCGGGGGCCGCCCGGCAGCACCATGACGCGAGCAAGCCTTCTCCTGATCCGCCTGTACCGGGTGACCCTCGGACCGCTCTTCGCCCTGATGAGCGGCTGCCGGTTCACGCCGACGTGCTCGGAGTACGGGTACACCGCCATCGAGCGCTTCGGCTGGCGGCGGGGGTGGTGGATGGCGGTGCGCCGCATCGGCCGCTGCAACCCCTGGGGCGGGCACGGCTACGACCCGGTCCCGGAGGAGTACGTCAGCCGGCGCGATCGCCGGCGGGCCGAGGCGATGACCGGTGAGGTGACCTCGCGGTGAACCCCTTCGACCTCCTCAGTGCGCTGGGGCCGCCCATCGAGTGGGCGCTGACCCATCTGACCCACTGGTTCGCCCAATTCAGCCTCATCCAGGGGAGCGCGTTCGGCTTCGCCATCGTCACCGTGACCCTCTGCCTGCGGATGGCGCTGTTCCCGGTCTTCGGCTGGCAGGTGCGCACCTCGCGCCGGATCCAGGCCGAGCAGCGGCTGGTGGCGCCCGAGCTCGCCGAGCTCCGCAAGAAGTACAAGAAGGAGCCCCAGAAGCTGAACGAGGAGATGATGAAGCTCTATCGAGAGCACGGCATCTCCCCCTTCAGCAATCTGACCGGGTGCCTGCCCCTGCTGGTGCAGATGCCGATCCTCTACGGCCTCTACCGGGGCATCACCTCGGCGACCAAGGACCTGCACTCCGGTCTCGGCTTCCTCTGGATCGGCAACGTGGCCAAGAGCCCGAAGGATGTGCTCGCCCAGGGGTTGGCGACGCACTGGTCGGTGATGATCCTGCCGGTGCTCGCCGGAGCCGCCAGCTTCCTGCAGGCCAAGATGATGATGCAGCCTCCTCGCCCGGACATGTCCGAGCAGGAGCTGAAGATGTACAGCCTCAGCAAGAACATGCTCTATCTGGCGCCGGGCATGGTCCTGCTCTTCGGCTACCAGCTGCCCGTCGGCCTCGGCATCTACTGGCTGACCCAGAGCCTGGTGATGATCGTCCAGCAGTGGCTGGTGATCGGATGGGGCGGGCTGCCGGTGCCGCCGTGGTTTCCCGGGGCGGGGCGGACGACGCCGCTGAGCTATCGGGCCGACGGCTCGACCGGGGTGTCGCGCGCGGTGAACGCCAGCGCGCGCAAGCCCGCGGCGGCGGCCGCCAAACCGGCCGCCCGGCAGCGTGGGGGCGCCACGCCCTCGCAGCCGCCGGCATCGCAGCGCGGAGCCGCCAACGGGCGGGCGCCGCGCTCGGTGACGAGCCGCACGCCGGGGGGCGCGGGGAGAACTTCTCAGGGATCGGTGCGCCGACGGGGTCGCGGTCGCTGAGGCGGCCCCGCTCGGGCGGAGGATGGTTGGTGGTGGAGACAGCGTGAGCGAGACGCGAACGGACGCGCCGGCGTCCACGGCGAGGGTGGTCGAGGCCAGCGGGAACACCGTCGAGGAGGCGGTCGAGAGCGCCCTGGGGGAGCTCGGTATCGCCCGCGACGCGGCGGAGATCGAGGTGCTCAGCGAGGGGACGCGCGCGGTCGCCGGGGAGCGGATCTCCGCCGCCCTGGCGAAGGTGCGGGTGCGCCCGACCGACGGCTATGCGGGGCGGGCCAAGGGTCTGCTCGAGGCGCTGCTCACCCGCATGGAGATCCCGGCACGGGTGTCGGTGCGGCGCGCCGTGGCGGTGCGCGAGAGTGAGGCCGGCCGCGAGCCGGTGATCCTCGACATCAGCGGCGACGACCTGGGGATGCTGATCGGCTGGCGCGGCGAGAACCTCCGCGCCCTCCAGACCGTGCTGAACCTGATGACCGGCGACGGCGAGGCCGACGGCCGGCGGCTGATCCTCGACGTCGAGCGCTACCGCGCGCGCCGAGAGGAGCACGTCAAGGAGCTGGCGCTGCGGATCGCCCACCGGGTCAAGCGCACCGGCCAGCGCTACACGCTGGACCCCATGCAGGCGTACGAGCGGAGGGTCATCCACATCACCCTCGAGGGCGATGAGGGGGTGCGCACCGAGTCCGCCGGCCTGGATCCGGCGCGACGGGTGACGATCCACCCCACCGGCCCGGCGCAGGGAGGGCCGCCCCCGTCCACGTTCCACGGCATCCCCCGCGGCCCGCGGCCGCCGGCGGGTGGGCGTGGTGGCGGTGGGTACGGCGACCGCCGCCCCGGTGGTGGCGGCGGCGGCTACGGTGGTCCGCCGCGCGGAGGCCCCGGCCGTCCCTTCCCTCCGCGCCCGGCGGGGCCGCGGTAGGTCGCGGTCGCGCCGCCGGAATCGTCGTGGCGGCGGGCCTGGGCCTGGCGGGGTGTGGCGGCCCGACGGCGTCGCCGACGCTTCTGCGCGGGGCCCCGACGAGCTACGTGCTGACCCTCGACCGGCTGCCCGCGGCCGGCTTCGTCGCCGCCATGGCGCCCAGCGCCGCCGACGCGGCCGCGCTCACCTCCCAGGCCGCGGTGCAGAGCGCGCTCCGCGCCGCCGGACTGAGCGGAGTGGCGAGCGCCCACTACGTCCGCGAGGTGGCGGTGCTCGCCACCGCCAACGGCCCCCTGGACGTGGTCGCGACCGTCGCCGCCTTCGGCGGCGTCGCCGGCGCGCACCAGGGGATGGCGCGGCTGGTGAGCGAGGTCGACGCACGGGCGGGCGCCGGCGCGGTGTCGGCGGGCGACCTCGGCGACGAGTCCCACGCGGTGAGCGAGACCGCGACCGCGGCCGACGGGACGAGGGTGGTGCAGGTCACCGTGCTCTGGCGGACCCGCAACCTCATCAACGAGATGGCGGTGCGCGGCCGGCTCGGCGGCACCGGGCTGGGCGACGCCATCGACATCGCTCACCGTCAGTCCGACGGCGAGACCAGGGGGGGCTGACCGGCATGGGAACCACAGGGTCGCGACCGAGACGCGAGGCAGTAGACTCCCCGCCCGTGCCCGGTGCCGGGAGCGCGTATCGCCTCACCCGACTTCCCAGCGGCGTGCGTGTGATCACCGCGCCGATGCGCGAGCGCGCCTCGGCGTCGATCTCCTTCATGTTCGGCGTCGGCTCGCGCTACGAGGAGCCCGAGCGTGGCGGCATCTCCCATTTCATCGAGCACATGCTCTTCAAGGGGGCGCGGCGGTACCCCACGGCGAAGGCGCTCTCCGAGGCGATCGAGGGGGTGGGCGGGGTGCTCAACGCCGCCACCGACCGTGAGCTGACGATGCTCTGGGCCAAGGTGCCCGCGGGGCGGCTGCCGCTCGCGGTCGAGGTGCTCGGGGACATGGCCTTCCACTCGACCTTCGACCCCACCGAGCTCGCCAAGGAGCGCCAGGTGGTGATCGAGGAGCTGCGGATGTACGTCGACAATCCGCAGGAGTATGTGGGCACCCTCTTCGACGAGGTGATGTGGCACGACCACCCCCTCGGCCGCGACGTCGCCGGCACCGAGGAGACGGTGCGCAGCTTCGACCGCGACGACTGCCTGCGCTACCTCGCGGAGCACTATCACCCCGACAGCGTGGTGGTCAGTGTCGCCGGCGCCGTCGAGCACGACGCCGCCCTCGAGCTCGTCACCGCCGCGGTCGGCGGCTGGGGCACCGGGCCGCGCCCGGCGATGCTTCCCGCCCAGGCGGCCCCGTCGAGCCCGGAGGTGCGGCTGGTGAACCGGCGGACCGAGCAGGCGAACCTGATCATCGGCAGCCGGGCGCCGGGATACCGGGACGCCGACCGGTTCACCCTCGACGTGCTGAACATCATCCTGGGCGAGGGGATGTCGAGCCGGCTCTTCCTCGAGCTGCGCGAGAACCGCGGGCTCGCCTACGACGTGCACTCCTTCACCGTGAAGCTCTGGGACAGCGGGGCGCTGGGGATCTACCTGGGCTGCGAGCCGAAGCAGGCGCGCGCCGCCCTGGCCGCCGCCGTCGCCGAGCTGCGCCGCCTCGCCGAGGAGCCGGTGGGCGACGAGGAGCTCGGCCGCGCCCGCGAGTACGCCCGCGGCCGCCTGGTCCTGCACCTCGAGGGGACCAACTCGATGTGCAGCTACCTGGGGCAGCAGGAGCTGCTCGGGGGCGAGATCCTCCTGCCCGAGACCGTCCTCGAGCGCATCGAGGCGGTGACCGCCGAGCAGGTGCGGGCGCTCGCCGCGAGCGTGCTCGCGGGCGGCCTGCGCGGGGCGGTGATCGGGCCCTTCCGAGACGCGGAGAAGTTCATGACAATTGTGGCTGGATCATGACGGCGGAGCGAACCCTCATCCTGGTCAAGCCCGACGGGGTGCAGCGCGGGCTCGTCGGCGAGGTGGTCGGCCGCCTGGAGCGGCGCGGCCTGAAGCCGGTGGGCATGAAGCTGATGCGCATCGACGAGGACCTCGCCGGCCGCCACTACGCCGAGCATCGGGAGAAGGGGTTCTTCCCCGGGCTGGTCGGGTTCATCACCTCGTCGCCGGTGGTGGCGATGGTGTGGGAGGGCCCCGGGGCGGTGGCGATGGTGCGGACCATGATGGGTGCGACCAACCCCGCCAACGCGACGCCCGGCACGATTCGGGGCGACCTCGCCGTCGACCTCGGCATGAACGTCATCCACGGGAGCGACTCGCCCGAGCGTGCCGCCGAGGAGGTGGCGCTGTTCTTCGAGCCCGGTGAGCTCGTCGACTGGGACTGCACCCAGGCCCGCTGGGTGGTCGAGGGCGCCTAGCCGGGGGAGCGTCGTCGCAGGGCGGCGGCGATGCGCCGCCGCCGGCGCAGGCCGTAGATCGGGATCGGCAGCAGCGCCGCGGTGAGCGCCGGCCCCTGGCCGAGGAAGCCGAGGTGGCTCGCCGGCCAGATCCGGATCCAGGCGCGACCGAGGACGTTGTTGCGCGGGATCAGGCCGATGAAGCGCGAGTCTCGCGAGCGGTTGCGGTTGTCGCCCATGACGAAGTACTCGTCCTTGGGGATCACCAGCGGTTGGGGCTCGGTGGTCGACCGACCGCCGGCGTCGCAGCAGAAGGTCATCTCGTTCCAGGGGTCCTTGGTCTGGTCGGGGAGGTACGGCTCCTTGAGGACCTCGAACCCGGTGGCCCCGGGCGGACGGATGAGCACCGCGGCGCGCTGATGGCCGTTCTCGGAGTAGTGGCCGTCGATCTCGATGGTATCGCCGGGGAGGCCGATGACCCGCTTGATGAAGTCGCGGTTGGGGTCGTCCGGCGGCTTGAGCACGATGATGTCGCCGCGGTCGGGCCCGTGGAGGTGATAGGAGAGCTTGTCGGCGAAGAGCAGGTCGTTGTTGCTCAGCGTCGGCACCATGCTCTCGCCCTCGACCCGCACCGTTTGCATGGCGAGCGCGATCACGATGTAGAGGGCGAAGGCGAGAGCCAGGACCTCGAGGATGTCGCGGAGGAGGTTCCGGTTCTCCCACCGTCGCCGCGGAGGCTGCGGTGCCGACGGCACCTCCACCCCCGCCGGATCGGCGGTGATCTGAGACACGTCCGTCCGATTATATGGGTGCTGGCCTGACGGCCCCGGGGGCGGAGAGGTCAGAGCGGAGGGCCGCCGAGGCGGGTGTAGAGCGCGTCGAGCTGCTCGTCGTCGAAGAACTCGACGACGATCTGCCCTCCGCGGCGGCGCCGGCGGAGGCGCACCTGGGTGCCCAGCGCCTCCTCGAGGCTGCGCTCGAGCAGGCTGTCGTCGGGGCCGAGCGGTGTGGGGGCCGCGGTGGCGCTGCGGCCACGGGGCGTGCCGCCGCCGATGGAGTTGACCGCGGTGATCGCCGCGGCGATCGCGGCACGGCGGCCGACCTCGTGCTCGACCTGGCGGACCGAGAGCCCGTGGAGGCCGACCGCGGCGGCGAGCTCCTCCCGGTCCGCGTCCGTGGGTGCGGCGAGCAGGGCGCGGGCGTGGCCGGGGGTGATCCGGCCCTCGCGCAGCGCCGTCTGCACCGCGGCGGGGAGGGCGAGGAGGCGGACGGTGTTCGACACAGCGGCGCGGCTGCGACCCACCCGGAGCGCGATGGCTTCGTGGGAGAGGCCGAAGGCGTCGGCGAGCCGGGCGTAGGCCGCCGCCTCGTCGAGGGCGGAGAGGTCGCTGCGCTGGAGGTTCTCGACCAGCGCGAGCTCGAGCGCTTCGCGACCCGACTGCGTCGAGGGGCGCAGCAGCGCCGGGATGCGGGGCAGCCCGGCGAGCGCCGCGGCGCGGAGGCGACGCTCGCCGGCGACGAGCCGCAGCCCCTGGGCGTCGCGTTCGACGACGATCGGCT
>DATARS010000212.1:0-13841 GCA_036269455.1 Candidatus Dormiibacterota bacterium
CGAGCACCTTGCGCCCGGTCGCCGTCGAGCCCGTGAACATGATCACGTCGGCCTCGTCGACGAGCGCCGCGCCGGTCGCGCCGCGGCCGGTGGCGACCTGGAAGACCCCCTCGGGCACGCCGCACCCGCGCAGCGCCCGCTCGACGAGCAGCGCCGACATCGGGGTCACCTCGGAGGGCTTGAGCACCACGCTGCAGCCCGCGGCGAGCGCGGGGACGGAGTCGCCGATCCCCAGGGCAACGGGGTAGTTCCAGGGGGCGATGATCCCGGCGACCTGCCGCGGCACGTAGCGCACCCGCAGCCGCTTGCCGAGCACGAAGGGGTTGAGCGAGTGGATGCGCTCCTCGGCGAGGTACCGCGGCGCGTGGCGGGTCCAGAAGGCGAGCTCGGCGGCGAGGGTGCCGACCTCGATCATCGCGTCCTCGTGGACCTTGCCGGTCTCCGCCTGGATGGCGGCGATCAGCTCCTCGGTGTGGTCGATCGCCCAGGCCTGCACCCGCCGGAGCACCCGGCCGCGCCCGGCGAAGCCGAGCTGCCGCCAGGCCGGCTGCGCCCGACGGGCACGCTCCACCAGGGCGCGGACCCCGGCGGCGCCGAGGTCGGGCACCCGGCCGAGCTCCTCGCCGGTCACCGGGTTGCGGGCGACGACGGCGCCGTCCAGATCGGTATCGGGACTCTGAACCACCGTCACCGCCACGCCTCCCGGCTCGCTGTTGATCGAGTCATCCGTCGGACACTCTGTCCGTTGCCGGACATTATGTCCGACATGATGATCGGCGTCAACTCCCCGGTCCGGACCCCGGTCAGGCCTCGGAGGTGTCCCCGTAGGTCGCCTGCCAGATGGCCCGCGCCAGGGTCTGGGCGAAGACGCGGTCGGACTGCGGGCCGTGGGTGCGGATGTGTTCGGAGATGGTGCGCTCGACCGCCCATCCGGTCACGAAGGCGGTGGTGTGCGGGTCGACGCCCTGCCCCACCCTGCCGGTGCGGCGGTCCTCCTCGAGCCGGCCGGCGGCCCGGTCGACGTAGGAGTTGATCCGCGTGCGCCAGTGGGCGGCGACGGTCTCGTCGTAGCCGGCCACCTCGGTGATCGCGCGCAGCACCGCCTCGTGCTTCCTCCAGATCCGCACCAGCTTGAGCAGCACCTCGCGAAGCTGCTCCTGCCCGCCCGACTGGTCGCCCATCCACCACTCGTTGGCGCCGAGGAAGATGTCGCCCATCGCCCGCTCGGCGAGCCGGATCAGCAGGTCGGTCTTGTCGCTGAAGTGGACGTAGAAGGTCGACCGCGAGACCCCGGAGGCGGCGGCGATGCGCTCGACGCTCAGCTGCGTGTACCCCTCCCCCGCCGCGAGCAGGTCGGTGGCGGTGTCGAGCACCCGCTCGTCGATCTCGTCGCGGCGCTCGCGGTGGCCACGGCTGCGCCGGGTGACGGAGGGCATGCCCGGAACCTATCACGATCGGACAGGGTGTCGCTCGGTGCGTCCGGTTTGACCCCTCCCCCTTTACCAGTCATACTGTCGGACATGATGTCCGCCACAACCACCCGCACGGTCGTCAGCGAGCTGATGGGCGACGCCCATCTCCAGGAGGAGCTGTCGCGCCTCTCGGTCCGCCTGGGGCGGAGCGAGGAGGCGGTCGCCGCCGAGGCCACCGGCTGCTTCGAGGAGATGGTGGCGACCCACGGCGCCGTCGCCACCGGCGCCTGGCGGGGCTTCGGCCGCCTGCTGCTGCGCGCCTACACCGTCGAGACCGAGCGCGCCGGCCTCGACCGGGTCCGCGCCCTCGGCCGCGGCCGCCCGCTGATCTTCCTCCCCAGCCACCGCTCGTACCTCGATCCGGTGGTGATGCGCACCGTGTTCGCGCGGAACGGGCTGCCGCCCGCGCAGGTGCTCGGCGGCATCAACGCCGCCTTCTGGCCGGTCGGCCCGGTGGCGCGCCGCAGCGGCCACGTCTTCATCCGCCGCACCACCCGCGACAGCCCGGTCTACCGGCTCTCGCTGCGCGCCTACGTCGCCCACCTGCTGCGCACCGGCCAGCCGCTCGAGTGGTACATCGAGGGCGGCCGTACCCGGACGGGCAAGCTCCGGCCGCCCCGCTTCGGCCTGCTCGCCTATGTGATGGAGGCGATCGGGCAGGGCGCCGCCGACCCGGTGATCGTCCCCGTCTCGCTCGTCTACGAGAACCTGCCCGAGATGGCCGCGATGGCCGCCGAGGACCAGGGTCAGCCGCGCTCGGGCGACAGCCTCGCCTGGCTGGTCGGGTACGCCCGTGCCCAGGGACGGACCCGGAGCACCGTGCACGTGCGCTTCGGCGAGCCGCTCGAGGTGCGCGAGTGGGTCCGCACCACCCCGGCCGCGGGCGACCGTCCCGTCGAGAAGGTCGCCTTCGAGGTCTGCCACCGGATCAACCGGGCGACGCCGGTGACGCCGACCTCGCTGGTGACGCTGGCGCTGCTCGGTCTCGAGGACCGGGCGCTCACCCTCGCCGAGGTGGGCTGCATCCTCGTGCCGCTGCTCGACTACCTGCGCCGGCGCGACCTCCCCTCCACCGGCGGCGACCTGCTCGAGCGCCCCGAGGGGGTGCGCGCCACCCTCGACGCGCTCACGGCCCAGGGGGTGGTCAGCTGCTTCGCCGGCGGCGCCGAGCCGGTGTGGATGATCGCGCCGAGCCGCCACCTCGAGGCGGCCTTCCACCGCAACAGCGCCGCCCACCTGCTCGTCAACCGCGCCATCGCCGAGCTGATCAGCGTCCACGCCACCCAGACGCTGATGGCCGATCCGCTCGGTGGCGCCTGGCGGGACGCGATCGCGCTGCGCGAGCTGCTGAAGTTCGAGTTCTTCTTCGCCGGCCGCCGCGAGTTCGACCGCGAGCTGCGCGAGGAGATGGCGCTCTTCGATCCCCACTGGGAGGAGCGCGCCGCCGACCCCGACGCGGTCTGGGCGCGGCTGAGCTCGTCGCGCCTCTTCCTCGCCCACCGCCTGCTGCGCTGCTACATCGAGGCGCAGCAGGTCGTCGCCGACCGCCTCGTCGCCCACGGCGTGGACGCGCCGGTCGACGAGCGCGCCCTCGTCGACGAGTGCCTCGGCGCCGCCCGGCAGTACCGCCTGCAGCAGCGCATCGGCAGCACCGAGGCGATCTCCCGCGAGCTGCTCGGCACCGCGCTGAGGCTCGCCCGCCACCGCAGCCTCACCGAACCGGGGACCGAGGCGCTGGCGCTGCGCCGCCGCGAGTTCGCCGGGGAGGTGGCCGCGGTCGCCCGCCGGCTGACCATCCTCCGCGACCTCGCGCTCACCGACCTCGACAGCGCACGCACTGGCCAGGAGGTGCCCCGATGACCCTCGACGAGCTGCTCGCGGACATCGAGGCCGCGCCGCGCGGCCCCCGCGTCGCCGCCTTCCTCGACCTCGACGGAACCGTGATCTCCGGGTACTCGGCGGGCGCCGTCTACCTCGAGCGGCTGCGCCGCGGAGAGGTCTCGCCGCTCGAGCTCGGCCGGGTGCTCCTCGCCGGCGTCGACCTGAGGGTGCGCGGCGGCGACGTCCTCCCGGCGATGCGCATCGCCGCGCGCGCCTGGGCGGGCCGTGCCGAGGCGGAGCTGCTCGAGTTCGGCGAGCGGCTCTTCGCGAAGCGCATCGCCGGGATGGTCTACCCCGAGGTGCGCACCCTCGTCGAGGCGCACCGCCGCCGCGGCCACACCGTGGTGCTGGCGACCTCGGCGACCCGCTACCAGGCAGAGCCGCTCGCCCGCGACCTCGAGATCGACCACGTGCTCTGCTCGCGACTCGAGGTGGTCGACGGCGTGCTCAGCGGCGGGGTGCTCGAGCCGGTGCTCTGGGGCGAGCACAAGGCCGAGGCGGTGCGTGAGCTCGCGCGCCGCGCCGGGATCGACCTGCGCCGCAGCTTCGGCTACGCCAACGGCGACGAGGACGCCGCCTTCCTCGAGTCGGTGGGCCGGCCGCGCGCGCTCAACCCCGAGGCGGGGCTCGCCGCCCTCGCCGCCGAGCGCGGCTGGCCGGCGGCGCGCTTCTCGAGCCGGGGCCGCCCGGGGGTGCGCGAGGTGCTCCGCACCGGCGCCGCCATCGGCGCGCTGAGCGGCGCCGCCGCGCTCGGCCTCGGCGTCGGGCTGCTCAACGGCCGCCGCCGCGACGGCTCCAACCTCGCCGCCTCGCTCGGCGGCGACCTCTCGCTCGCGCTCGCGGGGGTGCGCCTCAACGTCACCGGCGAGGAGCACCTCTGGTCGCACCGCCCGGCGGTGTTCGTCTTCAACCACCAGAGCTCGTTCGACGTGCCGATCATCGCCAGCCTGCTGCGCCGCGACATGACCGGGGTGGCGAAGAGGGAGGCGGCGCGCGATCCCCGCTTCGCGCTCGTCGGCTACCTTGCGGACATCGCCTACGTCGACCGCGGCAACACCGCCCAGGCCATCGACGCGCTCGCGCCGGTGGCCGAGCGGGTGCGCGCCGGCATCTCGATGGCGATCGCGCCCGAGGGGACCCGGTCGCCGACCCGCCGGCTGCGTCCCTTCCGGAAGGGGGCCTTCCACATCGCCCTGCAGACCGGCGTGCCGATGGTGCCGGTGGTCATCCGCAACGCCGGCGACGTGATGTGGCGCAACTCGTTCTTCGTCCGCCCCGGGTGCGTCGACGTCGCCGTGCTCCCCCCGGTCTCGACCGCGGGCTGGACGGTCGAGGAGCTGCCCGCGCGCGTCGCCGAGATGGAGGCGCGCTTCACCGAGACGCTCGCGGAGTGGCCGGTCAGCGCACCGCCGCGGCGCCGTTCGCCCGCGCGTCGAGCCACGCCACCAGATCGGAGAGCACCCGCTCCTGCTCCGGCTCGTTGAGGATCTCGTGGTAGAGGCCCTCGTAGAGGTGGAGGGTCCGGTCGGTCGAGCCGGCGCGCTCGTGGACCATGGTGCCCCCGGCGACCGGGGCGAGCGCGTCGGCGGTGCCGTGCATCACCAGCAGCGGGATGCGGATCCCCGGGACCTGCGCGGGAAAGCGCTCGACCGCCGCGGCGAGCTCGGCGACGGTGCGCGCCGGGAGCTTGCCGTGGAAGACGAGCGGGTCCTCGCGGTAGGCGCGCACCACCTCGGGATCGCGGCTGACCAGCGAGGAGTCGACCGCGAAGACGCCGAGCCCGGGGGTCAGCACCGAGAGCGCCCTCGCCGCCAGCCGCAGCGCGGGCGAGGCCGCCTCGAGCGCCGCGACCGGGCCGGAGAGCGCGAGCCCGCTGAGCTCGTCCTGGTGGCGGATCGCGAAGGCGAGGGCGATCGCTCCGCCCATGCTGTGTCCGAGCAGGAAGATGCCGAGCCCCGGGTGCGCGGCGCGCGCGACACCGAGGAGGCCGCGGACATCGGCGACCGCGTTGTCCAGCCGGTCGACGAGCGCACGGCGGCCCTGCGAGCGGCCGTGGCCGCGGTGGTCGAGCGCGTAGACGGCGTAGCCCGCGTCCACCAGCCGCCGGGCGACGTGCTCGTAGCGGCCCGAGTGCTCGCCGGCGCCGTGCGCGATGACCACCACCGCGCGCGGCTCCTCCGGCAGCCACGCCTGCCACTCGATGCGCACCCCGCCGGCGCCGGCGAGGTGTCCACTCTCTCGATTCATCCGATGCTCTCCAGCTGACGGGGCTGTCACCGCGCCAGGGTGAGGACCTCGTCGAGCCCCTCCTCCAGGCAGGCCATCAACGCCGGCACGTCGGTCACCGCGGCGGCGCTCATCTCAGGCGGCCCAGACCGTCGTGCCGAGCAGCGCCGCGCTGGTGAACTGCGAGAGCGAGCGCGCCAGCGCCAGGTCGGTGATCGGCGTCGTCGCTCGCACGTGCTCGGAGACGGTGCGCTCGATCGACCAGACCACGATGAACGCGGCGGTGTCGAGGTCTGCCTCGGACGCCGGCGCGACCGGGACGCCCTCGGCCCGCAGCCGGACGCGCAGCCGGCGCGCGTACTGGTCGATCCAGGCGCGCCAGCGCCCCGCGATCGCGGGGTCGTAGGCGGCGACCTCCTCGACCGCCGCGAGCACGCCGGCGTGCCGGCGGTAGGCGTCGATCACCCGCAGCATCCCATCGGTGAGCGAGACCGTCGCCGCCGGCTCTCGCTGCACCCACCAGCCGTGGAGCGCGTCGCGGACGTCCTCGGTCGCGCGCCGGGAGAGGCGCAGCAGCAGGTCGCCCTTGTCGTCGAAGTGGACGTAGAAGGTCGAGCGGGCGATGCCGGCCGCCGTCGAGATCTCGCTGACGCCGAGCTGCGTGTACGGCGTCCCCTCCGCCAGCAGTCGCTCGGTGGCCCCGAGCACGCGCTCCTCGACCTCGACGCTCATGCGACCCGCGCATCCGCGCGAGCGGTGAGCTCGAGAATCGTCCCGGCGACGAGGTCGGGCGCGTCCCACATCGGCACGTGGCCGGTGCCGGCGAGCATCACCAGCGAGGCGCCGGGGATCTGCTCGGCGAGGCCGGCGCCGAAGATCGCGAAGGGGAGCACGCGATCGTCCGACGGCCAGGCGATGCGCACCGGGCAGGCGATGCCGTCGAGACCACGGATCACACCATCGGCGGGGGCCGAGCGGAGGATCCCCCTCGCCACCGCGCAGCCGCGGACGGCGCGGAGGATGGCGGCGGTGTCGGCGGCCGAGAGCAGCTCGGGGTGGTGCATGCTCCGCGCTCCGAGCGCCCGCCGGAGCACCGGCCAGGCGGCGGCGGCGCCGGCCACGGGCGCGATGCAGCGCGCCGCCGCGACCCCGGCGCGCAGCCCGCGGATCACCCGGCGGAGGTCGCGCTCGGTCGGCCACCACGCCGCCGGGGCGATCGCGGTCACCGACAGCGCGCGGTCCCGCTTCGCAAGCTCGAGCGCGATCCGGCCCCCGAGCGAGTTGCCGGCGACGTGGGCGCGCTCGATGCCGAGCTCGTCGAGGGCACGCACCACCCCGTCGACGAGCGCCGAGGCGGTCGCCGGCGTCCCCGCGGGCAGCGGCGGCCCGCCATGGTGGCCGGGCAGGGTGAGCGCGAGCACGTCGTGCCGCTGCGAGAGCGACGGGATCACCGGCTGCCAGACCTGCCAGCTCGCGGTGAGACCGTGGAGCAGCAGCAGCGGCGTGCCCGCTCCGGAGCGGTGCGACGCGCTCGGTACGACCTTGACCACGGCACTCCCCTGTGGCGTACTATATGTCGGACAGTATGTCCTGCTGCGACGCAGCGTGTCAAGAAAGGCGTGTCGAGGCGAACCATGACCGAAGCGCTGCTCGTGGACGTGATCCGGACCCCGTCCGGGAGGGGCAGGCCCGGGGGCCAGCTCTCCGGACTGCACCCCGCAGACCTGCTCGCCCAGGTGCTCCGGGCTCTGGTGGAGCGCACCGGGATCGACCCCGGCGGCGTCGACGACGTGGTCGGCGCCTGCGTCGCCCAGGCCGGCCAGCAGGCGCTGAACATCACCCGCAGCGCCCTGCTCGGCGCCGGCTTCCCCGAGTCCGTCCCCGGCACCACCGTCGACCGCCAGTGCGGCTCGAGCCAGCAGGCGGTGCACTTCGCCGCCCAGGGCGTCATCGCCGGCGCCTACGACGTGGTCATCGCCTGCGGTGTCGAGTCGATGAGCCGGGTGCCGATGGGCTACGCTCCCCGCGGCGAGGACACCTGGGGCACCGCGGTCGCGGCCCGCTACCCCGAGGGGCTGATCCACCAGGGCATCTCCGCCGAGCTGCTCGCTGCGCGCTGGGACCTCGACCGCGACACCCTCGACGAGTACGCGGCGCGCTCGCACCGGCTCGCGGGCGAGTGCGCCGCCGCCGGCGCCTTCGGCAACGAGATCGTCCCGGTCACCGTGCGGGATGCGAGCGGCGCCGAGCGCAGCGTGAGCGTCGACGAGACGGTGCGTCCGGCGACCACCGTCGACGGCCTCGCCGCGCTGCAGCCGTCCTTCCGCAACGAGGCGATGGAGCGCCGCTTCCCGGAGATCGGCTGGCGGATCACCGCGGGCAACTCGTCACCGATCACCGACGGCGCCTCGGCGGCGCTGATCGTCAGCGAGCGGATGGCGGCCCGGCTCGACCTCCGCCCCCGGGCCCGGCTCGCGGGCTTCGCGGTCACCGGCAGCGATCCGCTGCTGATGCTGACCGGCGTCGTCCCCGCGAGCCGGCGCCTGCTCGAGCGCACCGGGCTCCACATCGGCGACGTCCACGCCTACGAGGTCAACGAGGCCTTCGCCCCGGTGCCGCTGGTCTGGCAGCACGAGCTCGACGCCGACCCCGACCGGCTCAACCCGCGCGGCGGAGCGATCGCCCTCGGCCACCCGCTCGGTGCCTCGGGGATCCGCCTGCTCGCCACCCTGGTCAACCACCTCGAGGCCGGCGGCGGCCGCTACGGTCTGCAGACGATGTGCGAGCGCGGCGGCATGGCCAACGCCACCCTGGTCGAGCGGCTGTAGCCGGGAGGGCCGTCATGGACTTCGAGGACACCGCCGGCCAGGCCCGGTTCCGCTCGGAGCTGCGGCGGTGGCTCGACCTGCACGCCGCCGCAGCTCCGGAGCGCAGGGTGCTCGCGCCCTCGGACCCCGACGCCGTGGCGCGCCATCGCGCCTGGCAGGCGCGCCTCGCCGAGGCGGGGTACGCAGGCGTGACCTGGCCGGTGGAGCACGGCGGCGCGGGGCGGGGCGCCGCCGAGCGGCTGATCGTCGACCAGGAGCTCGAGGCGCGCGGGGTCGCCGGGGTCTTCGACTTCATCGGGGTCGACATGGTCGGTCCCACCCTGATGGCGCACGGCACCGCCGCCCAGCTCGCCCGGCACCTGCGCCCGCTGCTCCGCGCCGACGAGATGTGGTGCCAGCTCTTCTCCGAACCCGGCGCCGGCTCCGACCTCGCCTCGGTGCGCACCCAGGCGCGGCTGCAGCCCGACGGCGACTGGCTCGTCGACGGCCAGAAGGTCTGGACCACCAACGCGCATCACGCCTCCTTCGGGATCATGCTGGCGCGCTCCGATCCCTCGGTCTCCAGGCACCGCGGCCTGACCATGTTCGTGGTGCCCATGGACGCGGCCGGAGTCGAGGTCCGGCCGCTGCGCCAGATCAGCGGCGAGGCCGAGTTCAACGAGGTCTTCCTCACCGGGGTGCGGCTCGGGGCCGACAGCCCGGTCGGCACCCCCGGCGAGGGCTGGGGCGTCGCGCTCACCATGCTCGGATTCGAGCGGCTCATCGTCGGATCGGGGCTGCACGCGGCGCGCCTCGACCAGCTGGTGGCGAGCATCGCCGCCGACGGCGCGAGCCGCGACGACCCGGTGATTCGCGGCCGCCTCGGCCGGGTCGCCACCGAGCTGCTCGCCCTGCGCCACTTCAACTACCGGCTGCTCACCGAGATCGAGGGGGGCAGGGTGCCGGGGCCCGAGGCGGGGCTGGCGAAGATCACCACCGTGCTCGCCTCCTTCGCCGCCGTCCAGCTCGCCGTCGACGCGGGAGGACCCGAGGCGCTGCTCGGCGACGAGTGGGGACACCAGGTGTCGGCGCTGCCGGGGCTGCGCTCCGCGGGGGGCACCGAGGAGATCCTCCGCAACGTGATCGGCGAGCGGGTGCTCGGGCTTCCCCCCGAACCGCGTCTCCCCCACCCCGTCGCCGAGGAGATGCGCGGTGCACTTCGCGCTCTCTGAGGAGCAGACCCTGCTGCGCGACGCCGCGGTCCAGGCGCTGGCGCGCCGGCACACCCTGCGGTCGGTCCGCGACGCGCTCGACGGCACCGCGCCCCCGTCGCTCTGGGCGACCGCGACCGAGGCGGGGTGGCCGGGGATCCTCTCCGGCGAGGACGCCGGCGGCGCCGGTCTCGGCGCGCTGGAGGCGATGCTCGTCCTCGAGGCGTGCGGTCGCGTGCTCGCCGACGCCCGCCTGCTCGGCCATCTCCCCGCCGCATCACTGCTCGAGCGCGGCGGCGGCGACGCGACGGTGCGCACCGGCCTTGCCAGCGGACGGCTGCGCGCCGCGCTCGCCGACGCGATGGCCTGCGGGCGCCGGCCCGCCACGGTGATCGCGCGCAGCGGCGGCGACGGCAGCCTGCACCTCACCGGCGCCGCCGGCCAGGTGCTCGACGCGCCCGGCGCGGATGTCCTGGTGGTGTGCTGCGAGACGCCCGGTGGCGCCTCGGTGGCCGCCTGGCTCCGCGGCGATGCCGCCGGGGTGTCGGTCGAGCCGTGCCCCGCCTACGACGCCAGCCGCTCGCTCGGCCGGGTGCGCCTCGACGGCGCCGCGGCCACGCCGCTGGACGCGACCGCCGGGGACGCGCTGGCCGCCCGTCACCTGCAGCGCGCCCTGCTCGGCGCGGAGTCACTCGGCGCGGCGGAGTCGAGCCTCCATCGCGCCCGCGACCACGCGCGCGAGCGCGTCGCCTTCGGCCGTCCGATCGGCTCCTACCAGGCGATCAAGCACAAGCTCGTCGAGATCCTCCGCCGCGTCGAGAACGCGCGCTCGCTCACCTACTACGCGGGCTGGGCCTGGCAGCGCCGGGCCGCCGAGTTCGCGCTCGCGGCCAACGCCGTCGCGGTGTCGGCCACCGACGCGCTCGACTTCGCGGCGCGGGAGACGATCTTCGTCCTCGGCGGTCTCGGCGCCACCTGGGAGCACGACGCCTCCCTCTACTATCGGCGGGCGGAGCTGTCACGGCGCCTCGGCGGCGGCGCCGACGCCGCCGCGGACGCCGTGGCCGAGGAGCTGCTCGCCGCCGCCCCCTGAGGAGGAACCCATGGCCATCCGCTTCGACTCGCAGGTCGCCATCGTCACGGGGGCCGGGGGCGGTCTCGGTCGCTGCTACGCCCTCGAGCTGGCGAGCCGTGGCGCCCGGGTGGTGGTCAACGACCTCGGCGGCGACCGCCACGGCGCCGGGGCGGCCCCCACCGCCGCCGACGCCACCGTCGCCGCGATCCGCGACGCCGGCGGCGAGGCGGTGGCGAATCACGACACCGTGTCGACCCCCGAGGGCGGCGCGGCGATCGTGCGGAGCGCACTCGACGCCTACGGCACCGTCGACATCGTCATCAACAACGCCGGGATCCTCCGCGACCGCTCCTTCGCCAACCTCACCAGCGACGATGTGCGCAGCGTCGTCGACGTCCACCTGCTCGGCGCCTTCCACGTGTCCCAGCCGGCGTTCCGGGTGATGAAGGAGAAGCGCTACGGACGGCTGCTCTTCACCAGCTCGGCCGCGGGCATCTTCGGCAACTTCGGCCAGGCCAACTACGGCGCCGCCAAGATGGGGCTGGTCGGCCTCTCCAACGTCCTCGCCGTCGAGGGCGCCCGCGCCGGCATCACCTCGAACGTCATCGCCCCGGTGGCGCGCTCGCGCATGACCGAGGACCTCCTCGGGCCCCAGCTCGCCAGCGCGGTCGAGCCCGACCTGGTGATGCCGATGTCTCTCTACCTGGTGTCGTCCGAGTGCACCCTCACCCACCAGATCTTCTCCGCCGGCGGCGGGCGCTTCGCGAGGGTGTTCGTCGGGGTCGCACCCGGCTGGTTCGCCGGGCCCGGCGAGCGTCCCACCATCGAGGACGTCGCCGCCCACATGGGCCAGATCAGCTCCGAGGACGGCTACACCGTGCCCGCCAACGTGACCGAGGAGCTCGGCCTGCTCGTCGCCCAGCTCACTGCCGGCGCCTGAGCCGGGTTCACAACGGCACCAGGGTCTGCTCCACCTTCTCCGCGCAGAACGGTCCGCTGGGCACGGCCTGCGTGACCATTCACCCCTGACCGGTCAGCAGACCGCCAGGCCGAGCGGGGGCACCTCGCCCGAGTGCTTGGGCAGCGACGTGTAGACGTCCGAGACCCAGGTGCCGTCGTCCAGCCGATCCCACACCGTGGACGAGGGCTGGGGCGGCGCCCCCAGCCTGTTGTCGATCACCAGGGCGCCGTGGCGGTCCTGGCAGGTGACCCGGATGGGCGTGCCCTCGCCGAGCGACGGGGGCACGCGCCGGCTGTCGCGCGCGGGTCCGCTGCGCGGCCACACCCCGACGCTGTTCTGATCGCAGCTGTGGGCGATCACGGCCACGGCGCCGAGCCCCGGTCCGAGCCGCTGGGGGGCGGGCGCGGGCGTCCCCTGCGCGCATGGCGGCACCGACGTCGCGTCCCGCGAGCGCAGCACCCCGACCGACGAGGCGCCGACCAGCAGCACCGCCGCGGCGGCGAGGATGGGGACGCGCTGGCCCGGGCGCGCCGCCTCGGGCGGGGCGGCCGGCACGGCGATGTCCGAGGAAGGCGCCACCGCGACCGCGACCGCGACCGGTTCGTCGTCCACCGGCGCCGCGAGGAGAAGGGATGGCTCCTGGCGGAGGATCGACCGCTCCAGCCGCTGCAGCTCGACGCAGGGGTCGATGCCGAGTTCCTCGCGGAGCCGGTCGCAGAGGGTCCGGTACGTCTGCAGCGCCTCCTCCTGCCGCCCGGCCCGATACAGGGCGAGCATCAGCCGGGCGCACAGCCGCTCGCGACCCGGGTGCTCGGTCAGCGCCGCCCGGAGCTCGGGCACGACCCCGGCGTGGTGGCCGAGGGCCAGGTCGGCGTCGACGCGGTCCTCGATCGCGACAAGCCGGAGCTCCTCCAGCCGGGTGATCCCGCCCTCGGCCGTCCGGTAGCCGGCGCCGTCGAGCACCGGGCCGCGCCAGAGGGCGAGGGCGGCGCGCAGGCGTGCGGCCGCGGCGGCGGGATCCGGGCGCAGCAGCTCGCGAGCCTCGGCGACCAGGCGCTCGAAGCGCAGCGCGTCGACCTCGTCATCTCCGACCTGCAGCAGGTACCCGGGGGGCCGGGTCAGCAGGGCATCGGGTCCGAGGAGGCGGCGCAGGTCGCCGACGTGCCCCTGGATGAGGTTCAGCGCCGTCGGCGGCGCGTCCTCGCCCCAGAGCGCCGTGATCAGCCGGTCGGTGGAGACGACCCGGCCCGGGTCGAGTGCGAGCAGGCCGAGCAGGGCACGCTGCTTCGGACCGCCGAGGACGACCGGTCCCGAAGAGGTCGCCACCTCCAGCGGCCCGAGGATGCCGATGTTCACCGATCCTCTCCCAGTGCCCCCACCCCGCCGGATTCTATGCCGACCGGTGTGCTCGTGTCCGGCGGACCCGATGAGCGCAGTGGTACGTGCCTCATGTCTCTCTCCCTTCCCAGTTGCCGATGTGCGGCGGACATCCGCCGAGGTCGGCGGTGCCGACCGGTGGTGTTTTTGACGAGCGATGTACGAACAGCTTGCGGCAGTCGAGAGTGGCATATCGTTGCAAACATCACGGCGACATGGGCTTGTGCCACTTTCGCGCTGCCGTCGCGGGCATCGATTTTCATCGTGGTGTTCGCGCCAGCTGCGGCTTCCGCTGCTACGATCGAACCCGCGCATCCGCCTGGCCATGCAGCCGCGCGAATGCGCAGAGAGCGGCAGACGACACACCGGCGATCGACGCGCCGTGCTGAGGGGGCTGCGATGCGCCACATCCGCCGGCGCCGGACGTCACCTCGGTTCGTCCACGTACTCCTGCTCGCGCTCACCACCACCGCGGCGCTGAGCGGATGCGAGGGCGGCGGTTCGTCCTCGACGGGTCCCAGCCCGCTGCGACCGCACGACGGCTCGCGACTGACCCTGGCCGCGCCACTCACCGTCGAGTCCGGCACGGTCTCGACACCGGCGATGACCACCGACCCGCACAGCGGGCGGGTCTATCTCGCCTGGCTGCGGGAGTCGGCCACGGCGGGGCCGTTCGGCGGCCACCTGGGGACGCCGGTGCTCGCGAGCTCCACCGACGCGGGACACAGCTTCGGACCCGTGACCGTCGTGCAGGCAGCCGGTGACGTGCAGGCGCCGCAGGTGCTCGCCGTCACCCCGGTGGGCACGCTGCTCGACGCGCACGCTTGGCCA
>DATARS010000213.1:0-11785 GCA_036269455.1 Candidatus Dormiibacterota bacterium
GTGCCGAGGCGGCGGCCCCAGCCCGGCCTCCCGACCAGGGGTCCGGGACGTCTCCGGGATGCGAGCGGGATTCACCGGATGCGGAGCAGCGGGATGGTGGAGGTATCATTTATGACTTGCTGACTATAAAGAAACCCACCACCCAGGCCCGCGCGCGGCCAGCCGCCCAGCCCCCGCCGGTGGGGCCGGCGCCGCTCCGGCTCGAGGGCGCCGACGCGCTCCGGGCCGTCGCCACCATCGCCGTGGTGATCGTCCACACCTGCCACTGGCCGCTGCAGAGCAGCGGCGTGGAGATGCGCGTCTGGTCCTGGGTCGACCTCGGATCGCGCTTCTCCGTCCCCGCCTTCGTGGTCCTCTCCGGGCTGCTCCTCGGCCTGCGCGACGGCGCCCGCGACCGGCCGGGACCCTTCCTGCGCCGGCGGCTGCGGCGAACCCTGCTTCCCTTCGTCGCCTGGGCGCCGGTGTACTGCGCCGCCGCGCTGTGGGTGAACGGGGGCCTCGAGGGCAGCGGTGGCGGCGGAGTGCTCGGCTGGTGGCTCGGCGGCGCCGGGCACCTCTACTTTCTCCTGCTCATCCCCCAGCTCTACGCGGCCTACCTCCTCTGGCCGCGCCGGCTGCGGCCCACCCTGTGGCTGGCGGCGGCGGCGATGGCGGTGCAGCTGGCGCTCGAGAGCCTCCGCCTCGCCGGGACGATGCCCCCCACCCTGGAGGGGTTCGCCCTCTGGAAGGGATACGAGCTCCTTCCCTTCTGGGTCGGCTACTTCGCCATCGGCGTCGCGGCCGGCCGCCTGCTCGCCCGTCGACGCGACGCCGGGGACCACCCCCGTGCCGCTCTCGCCTGTCTCGCCGTGGTGCCCGCCGCCTTCGCCCTGCTCCTCGCCAGCCCGGTGGACCGGCTGCGCGCCGCCGACTTCGCCCAGGGCACCGGCGCATTCCTGCGACCGCTGCTCGTCCCGGTGGCGCTGGCGGTGGCCGGCGCGGTGCTGCTGGGCACGCCCGCGGTGCTGCGCCGGCTACCGTGGCTGGCGGTCCCGGTGCGCGTGCTGAGCCGGGA
The DNA here is from genome assembly GCA_036269455.1 of Candidatus Dormiibacterota bacterium. Lineage (GTDB taxonomy): Bacteria > Chloroflexota > Dormibacteria > Aeolococcales > Aeolococcaceae > CF-96. Next base: position 1,055 of record DATARS010000213.1, read on the forward strand.
CTCGCTCGGCATCTACATCACCCATCCGCTGATCGCCTTCGAGCTCGGCGACGATCTGCTCGGGCCGCGGCTGCAGCAGCCCCTGCCCGGCTCGGTGGCCGGCTTCCTGCTGCTGACCGGCGGCACCCTCGCGCTCGCCCTGCTGACCACCCGCATCCTCAGCGCCTCGCCACTGGCACCGGTGATCGGCGCCGAGCGCCGCCCGCTGCGGCGTCCTACTTCCGCACCATCACGAAGGGCACCAGCTGCTCCGCCGCGGTGAGCGAGCCGTGGTGGCCCATCATCCGCGCCTGGGCGGGATCGATCGATCGCTGGAAGACGCCCACCTCCCCGTGGGCGGCGGCGATCACGTCGCCGATCCGCGCGCGGATGCGCGGCGGGACGTGGGGACCGAACCAGCCCTCGTCGATCGCCTGGTCGCGGGAGACGATCCACATGCGGTCGCCGAGGTGGGCGCGCCAGGCGGCGAGCACGTCGTCGACGGCCCCCTCGCGGACGTGGAGATGACGGGCGCGCGCCTCGCCGGCGAGCAGGCGCAGCCCCGCGGTGAGCTCGGGGTGGTCGTCGACGTCGACGCGTGACCGCGGCGGCAGGTCGATCATCCCGTGGTCGCCGGTGACCACCAGCGCCGCCCCCGCGGGCAGCCGCTCGGCGACGAGCGCGGCGGTGCGGTCGATGTCGGAGAGCTGCAGCGTCCACGCCTCCGACGCGGTGCCGCGCAGGTGTCCGACGGCGTCGAGGTCGGGGTGGTATGCGTAGACGAAGCGGCGCGCGCGCTCGCTCAGCGCGTCGACGATCTGCAGCGCGGTGTCGGCGAGCGAGATCGCCGGCCGGTAGCGGCCGCCGCGGAGCACCGCGCGGGTCATGCCCGAGTGCGAGTGCAGCCGCGGCCCGATCAGCACCACGTCGATGCCCGACCTGACGGCGCGCTCGAACGCGGTCGGGTCGGGCTGGACCTCCTCGGGGAGCAGCCGGTGGATGGTGTCGCTGCTGCCCCCGCGCACCCCGTACGGCCCCCAGGTGAGCATGTTCAGCGCCCCCTCCTCGCCGGGCAGCCACACCGTGTAGCCGACCAGTCCGTGCTCGCCGGGAGGGCGCCCGGTGCCGATCGAGGCGATGCTCGCCGCGGTGGTCGCGGGGAACCCGGCGGTGAGCGGGACCGCGTGCATCGCGGTGCCGGCGAGGAACGGCGCGTGGACGGCGCGGTCGCGGAGCAGCTCGAAGCCGAGGCCGTCGATCACCAGCAGCGCCACCGAGCTGAGCGGCTCGAGCCCGAACGGGTCGGGGAACTCGTCGGCGCCGAGGGCGTGCATCAGCGCGGGGACCAGGTCCGCCAGTGCCGCCTCGCCATACCGCGGGAGGGGACGGGGGGGTTCCGCCTGCGCCATACCGGTCAGAGGGGGATGTTGCCGTGCTTGCGGCGGGGTCCTTCCACCTGCTTGGTGGCGGCCATGCGCAGCGCGTTGATGAGCACGGCGCGGGTCTGCTTGGGCTCGATCACGTCGTCGACGTAGCCGCGCTCGGCCGCGTAGTAGGGATTGGCGAACTGCTCACGGTAGTCCTCGATGAGCTGCGCGGCCTTCTCGGCGGGGTCCCCGGCCTGGGCGATCTCCCGGCGGAAGATGATGTTGACCGCGCCCTGCGGGCCCATCACCGCGATCTCCGCGGTGGGCCAGGCGAAGTTGTAGTCGGCGCGGATGTGCTTGCTGCACATGACGTCGTAGGCCCCGCCGTACGCCTTGCGGGTGATCACCGTGAGCTTGGGCACGGTGGCCTCGCAGTAGGCGTAGAGCAGCTTGGCGCCGTGGCGGATGATGCCGCCGTACTCCTGCGCGGTGCCGGGAAGGAACCCGGGGACGTCGACGAAGGTGACCAGCGGGATGTTGAAGGCGTCGCAGAAGCGCACAAAGCGCGCGCCCTTGATGCTCGCCTCGATGTCGAGCGCACCGGCGAGAACCCGCGGCTGGTTGCCAACGATCCCGACCGGATGCCCGTCGAGCCGGGCGAAGCCGGTGATCAGGTTCTCGGCGTGGAACGGCATCACCTCGAGGAAGCGGCCCTCGTCGACCACCCGGGTGATCACCCCGCGCATGTCGTAGGGATGGTTGGGGTTGTCGGGGATGATCGACTGCAGCTCGGGGTCGGCGCGCTGTGGGTCGTCGAGGGTGGGACGGTACGGCGGCTGCTCGCGGTTGTTCGCCGGCAGGTAGGAGAGCAGCTCGCGGATCTGGGCGAAGGCCTCGTCCTCGCCGTCGGCGATGAAGTGGGCGACGCCGCTGCGCTGGTTGTGGACGTCCGACCCGCCCAGCTCCTCGAAGGTCACCTCCTCGCCGGTGGTCACCTTGATGACGTCGGGGCCGGTGATGAACATGTAGCCGACGTGCCGCACCATGAAGATGAAGTCGGTCATCGCCGGCGAGTAGACGGCGCCGCCGGTGCAGGGGCCGACGATCAGCGACAGCTGGGGGATGACCCCGCTCGACCAGACGTTGCGGTAGAAGATCTCGGCGTAGCCGGCGAGCGAGACGACGCCCTCCTGGATGCGCGCCCCGCCGGAGTCGTTGATGCCGATGCAGGGCGCGCCGGTGCGCATCGCAAGGTCCATGACCTTGGTCACCTTCTCGGCGAAGACCTCGCCGAGCGAGCCGCCGAAGACGCTGGCGTCGTGGCTGAAGACGAAGACCTGGCGGCCGCTCACCGTCCCCCAGCCGGTGATCACCCCGTCGCCGCGGATGCGCTTCTCACCCATCCCGAAGTTGCTCGAGCGGTGCATCGCGAAGACGTCGATCTCGGTGAAGGAGCCGGGGTCGAGCAGCCGCTCGATGCGCTCACGCGCGGTGAGCTTTCCCTTGCGGTGCTGCAGCCGCGCCGCCGCCCCGCCGCGCTGGACGGCGTCGTAGCGGCGTTTGCGCAGCAGGTTGATCTTGCGCTCGGTGATGCTCCCCGGGGTGCCGGCGGCGGCGCCGTTGGCAGCGGCGGCGGTGGCCTTGAGGTCACCATCGCTCAGTCGGGGACGGTCCTCGGCACCCGCGGGTGGGATGCCGGAACGAGGGGCCTTGGCCATGGTCGTCGGCAAGGCTACCGGAATGGAGGTCCGCCGGGGCCGACCCCGGTCGGGGGCGCCTCGAGGGACGACAACCGGGTCAGGAGCACGACGGCGACCAGGACCAGCATGGCCACCACGGCGATCACCGCCAGGGCCACCAGCGGGCCCGGCCGCAGCCAGAGCGGCGCGCCCGGATCGCGCGGCGCGGGCAGCGGGCTGATCACCGCCGGGTCGCGGACCGGCGGGCCCAGCCGGCGCACCTGGAGCAGGGAGCGCAGGTTGTAGAGGGGGATCGTCCAGCTGAAGACGAGCAGCGAGAGCACCCCCCACCAGCCGGTCATCAGGGTGCGGTTCTGCAGGTCGCGGAAGGTGGCGACCCCGCAGTCGCGGCAGAAGGGACCCTCCTGGCTGCGCGCCTGCATGAGGAACACCTTGCCGACGTGCTGGCGGAAGGTCACCGCCGCCGCCGGAGCCGCCCCGCAGAGGCGGCACTCGCCCGGTCCCGGCCCGCGCCGCCCGCCGGCGGCCGGCTCGGAGGTCGGGGGCGGCTCGATGGGGGACTCGGTCACGGCGCCCCGGAGGCTACCGCCAGGGGGAAGGCTGGCGTCGCGAAGCGATCGCCGGCCTGGGGGAGGCCCCCGAATCAGGCAGCGCGTCAGCGCTGCGAGTGAGACATCCCCTGGTGTTAAGGCGTCGCTCCGATCTGGTCGCCGAGGGCGGGGCGGGGATCGACGGGCACGCCGTCCTCGCGCAGCTCGAAGTGCAGGTGGGGGCCGGTCGACATCCCGGTGCTGCCCTCGAGGCCGATGACCTGTCCCTGGCGGACCTGGTCGCCGGCGGCGACGGCGAGGCGGTCGAGGTGTCCGTAGAGGGTGATCACCGTGGCGGAGTGGGCGATGACGATGTAGTTCCCGTACCCGACCGGGCGGCCGGCGCCGTCGGTGCTGGTGCCGGCGGAGATCACCACCCCGTCGGCGGCGGCGTGGATCGGGGTGTCGAGCGGCGCGGCGAGGTCGATGCCGGTGTGGAAGTGTGGATACCAGATGCCGCCGGCGAGCCGCGGCGGCTCCATCCAGAGGTCGCTGGGCCCGAACCACTGGCTCACCGGGGCGACCTCGGGGAGGAGCAGCGGCTGGCGTTCCTCGATCGCCCGCAGCTGCACCGGCTGGAGGCCGCTGTAGCGGGCCAGCCGCTCCTGGGCGTCGGCGATCACCGCCTCGTCGGCGAGCTCGGCGGCGATGGCGTCGAGGTTGTCGAGCACCGCCCCCGGCGCGCCGGGGATGCCGCTGCCGGTCGCGCCGCCCACCAGCACCGCGCGCGCGGCGGGATCGGTCACCGCCTGGCGGTAGAGCCCGTACTCGGACTCGAGGGTGGCCGCGTCGGGCCGGGTCGAGAGGCGGCGCTCGAGCTCGACCAGCCGGCCCCAGCTGCCGGCGGCCGCCGCGGCGCCGGGCGCGCCCGCCGCGGCGGGGCGGGAGAGCTCCGCCGCGGCGCGGGCGACGCTGGCTCCGAGCGCGACCGGCGACGTCGCCGGGGCCCGCGCGGTGATCATCAGACCGGCGCCGATCCCGACCGCGCCCGCGCCGGCGAGGGCGAGCAGCGCGCGGGCGGACGCCCACCGGTGCCCCCGCCGCGGGTCGGCGCCGGCGAGCACGGCGGCGGCGAGCACCAGCAGCAGCCCGGCGGCACCGGCGCGGAGCGGCACCTCCGGCGCAAGGCAGCGCTGCCCGGCACCGCAGCCGCCGACGAGCGTGGGGGGCTCAGGGCCGGCGAGCAGCGGGTCCACCGCCGCCGGGCGGAAGTGGAGGAGCTGGGGCCGCGACACCGGCCGCCCGGTGATCAGGTCGATGAGCTGGAGCAGCAGCGGGTCGCTGAGCGAGAGCACCGCCGTTCCCGGCTGCGCCGCCCCGGCGGTGGCCGCCGCGGCCGGGTCATCAGTGGACGCCCCTGCGGCGGGAGTGGCCGCAGGGGTCGCCGGGGTGCGCGCCGCCGCGGGGGGATCGCTGCCGAGCGACGGCGGCAGGGTCAGCAGGTCGCAGACCAGCGCGTCGAGGGCGACCGCGGCGCAGACCGGCGGTGCCGGCCGCCGCTCGTCGCGCGCCGACGCCGTCAGCGGGAGGGCGCCGAGCCAGGCGGCGGTCCCGGCCACGATCACCGCGGCGGCGGCCGGCCGGAGCAGGCGGCGTCGAGCACCACGGGTGGCCACGCCGGGCATCGTCCCGGCCGCCGGCCTGTCCGTCGAGGATCGAAGGGGCAGCCGTTGGGGCGGAGGTTAGGGCCTCCAGCGCGAGAGGGTGTCCCGCAGTCGCGTCACCCGATCGCGCTCGAGGGCGAGGCCGACCGAGCCGGTGAGAAGGAGCACGGCGCAGCCGCCGAACACCGCGTAGAGGGGCAGGCTCGAGGCGGCGATGCCGAGCGCCCGCAGCGACACCCCGGCGAGCGCCGCGCCCGCCGCCACCGCACACAGCCGCGACTCGGCGACCACCGCGACGACCAGGACGGCGATCGCCTCGCCGAGGAGCAGCGGCAGGTACCAGGAGCCCGAGGGAGCCGCGAGCGCCTCCAGGCCGCTGCTGCCGAGCAGGAGGACGAGGCCGCCGCCGAGCAGCGGGAGGGCGATCTCCGAGCGTCCCCAGGGAGGACGGTCACCGCGGGCGGCGAGCCCACAGCAGACCGCCGCGAGAGCGGGGAGCACGACGTAGGCCTGGGCCTCCTGGAGGTGTGCGGCCACGCTGAGCCAGTCGAGGGCGGTGGCGGCGAGCACCACGCCGATCCAGCGGCCGACCCGCGGCGCCGGCCACGCCGGCTCGGTCGCCACCAGCGCAGCGGTCAGCAGCGACGCCGGCAGCCCGGCGAGCGCCAGCGACACCGCCACCCCGGAGATGCCCACGGCGCTGCTCGCGGCGATCCAGAAGGCCCAGAGCGTGGCCAGCCCGGCCAGTCCCAGGGCGGTCGACCGGTGGACGGTGCGCCAGTGCAGCGCCGGCCCGTCGACGGCGAGGGCGCGGGCCACGGCGGCGAGCAGGGTGAGCCCGAGCACCGCGCCGGCGTCGCCGAATCCCAGCGCGAGCGCGGCGTCGACGGTCGAGGTCGCGGCGAGGGCGGCGGCGACCACCACGGTCTCGACCCGCTGCAGCCGCCCGCCGGCGAGGTAGACGACGAGCGCGTAGGCGCCGCTCACCACCGAGAGCAGGGTGCGGTCGCCGGCGGCCACGCACAGGCCGAGGCTGAGCACCACCAGCCCGCCGGCACCGGCCCGGAGGCCCACCGCGAGGTCGCCGCCGGCGCGGCGCAGCCGGTCGCCGGTGAGCGCCAGCGCGGCGGCGGCGAGGAGGGGCAGCGGAGCCAGGGCGATGGCCGCCCGGTGGAGCGAGAGCGGCCCGCCCGCGACGGCGGAGGCCACCCAGTACCAGGAGGCGGCGCCGAGGGCGGCGGCGAGCAGTCCGGCGAGGGCGCGCCGGGTCAGCGCGGCGAGGAGCACGGCGCCGGCGAGGGCGCCGAGACTGAGGAGTGCCTCGAGCCAGGTCGGGGAGACGATCACGCAGGCCGCGGCGGCGAGCCGCAGGCCGGCGCCCCACCACGAGAGGATGCGCTGCTCCGGGGGCATGGCCGGCGACATCGCCGCCTGGGCGGCGCCGAGAACCACCAGCGAGGCGGTGTACCCGGCCTGGCCGAGGTCCCAGGCGCTCACCGCGGTCAGCGCGGCGACGGTGAGCCCGCCGCTGAGCCAGGGCAGCACCACCGCGGCCCGGCGGTGGACGGCCACCAGGGCGGCGGCGGCGAGCGCCAGGGCCAGCCCGCATGGGACCCCCGCGGGCCAGTGGGCGGGGAGGCTGTCGCCGCCGCGATCGATGGCGCCGAGAGCGACGGCGGCGACGGCGGCGGGCCCGAGCGCGAGCCAGGCCAGGCCCGACTCGGCGACGCGGCTGCGCCGCAGCGCGATCACCGCACCGGCGAGCGTCGCCGCGGCGACAGCGACCATCTCGACGTCGAGACGGGCGCTCCGTGCCGCCGCCGCGATCGCCTCCACCGTCGCCAGCAGCGCGACCGCCTCGCCGAGCGAGAGCGGCGTTCCCTCCTGGATGGCGGCGCGGTCGAGCAGGCGCCAGGGCAGGAGGGTGACCGCGGCGGTGCCGAGCGCGGTCAGCGCCAGGGTGAGGTCGAGATCGTCACCGGCGGCGCCCAGGCACCAGGCGAGCGCCAGCGGCGTGGCGCTGGCGAAGAGCACGCTCGCCCAGCCTCCCAGCGCGCTGCCGCGGCGCAGCGCGGAGTACAGGCACACCGCCGAGACGGCGAGCAGGGTGAGCGGCAGGTACAGCGCCCGCGGAGCGGCGGCGCCGCCGACGATCTCGTGGGAGGCGGCGGCCGCCGCCGCGTAGGGCGCCGCGACGGTGGCGGCGACGGCGAGCCAGCGGCCCGGGAGTGCGAAGGGCGAGCCGGCGCGCTCCGCGAGCAGCCACCCGGCCAGGGCGATCAGGGCGGCCCCCGGCAGCGCCCGAGCCCCGGCTCCGGTCGCGATCGCGGCGCTCACCGCCGCCGTTGCCGCCATCCCCAGGCAGAGGGCGGCATAGGCGGTGGAGCGGAGCAGCGACGCGATGCGCTCGTAGACCACCGCGCAGAGGGAGCCGCCGAGGGCGACCGCGGTGGCGGGCGTCATCCCGGTGGCGTCATGGAGGACGTACCCGTAGAGGGCGGTGAGGCTGAGCGGGAGGGTGAGCGCGGTGAGCGCCAGGTAGGTCTCCTCGACCAGCCGCAGCGCGGCGCGGCGGTGACAGACGACCGCCACCGCGGCGAGCACGGCATTGAGCCCGAGGACCGCGGCGGCGCGCGCGCCCCCGCCCAGCCCCGCGGGCCCGTAGGCGAGGAAGAGGACGGTGGCGCTGATGAGCAGGAGCGCTCCCGCCCAGGAGAGCAGCAGCACCCCGTGGCTGCTGATCAGCCGGCGCAGGTCGAGCCCGGGCGAGGGCTGCCAGGCCGGGACCGCGGGCTGCGGTGGCCACGCCTGCGGCAGCGGGGGCGGAGGCGGCGCGGCCACCGGCGCGCCACTGGGTGCCGGGGGCGGCGGAACCGGGGACGCGCTCAGCCACCCCTGCCACTGGCGGTAGCGGGCGAGCAGCATGCGCCCCTCGGCACCGAGGTGGCCCGTCCCCTCGAGCCGTTCCAGGTCGGCGATCACCCAGGCGAGGTGGCGGAGCTCGCCCTGCCGGGTCTGGTCGTCCATCGGGGAGAGAATCCATCAACCGCGTCAATGGATACGCGTCGAGTCCGACCTGTGACGTTCCGGGAGAGCTCCTGGCCCTCAGACGCGGCGGATGTCGTCGATGTCCTTGGCCTTCAGCACGAGGGCCTCCGACGGCGCGAGCTCGGGAGCGGTCTGGCCCAGGTGTTTGTGGCAGATGTTCACCGCGTCGCGCAGCGCGAGGCACACCGCCCTGTCGCCGGACTCCCAGGTCACGCTGAGGTGCTGCGAACGCCAGATGCCCATGTCGGCATTCAGCAGCTCGCTGGCCTTGTAGTCCTTCCTGCTGAAATCCCCGAGCGCGGCGATCTCGTGGAGTCCCGGGATCATCTCGATGAGCTGATGAACGTCGAGCTTCTTGTAGCCGCCGATCTCCGTCATCTGGTCGTCCCACCTCTTCAGTGCGGCGCAGATGTCACCGAGCTCCCAGCCCTCCAGCGCCCGGGCATTTCCCGACGGCCGCCTGTACTGCAGCGGGGGACGCCGATCCGCCCACACCTTGGTCTGCTTCGACAGTCGCACCAGCTGGTCAGAGCTCAACATGGCCGTGGCTCCCCCTCTCCGAATTGGACGCCGTTCACCGGTGTGCGGCCGCTCATCGGTCTATGCACTGGCCGGCTCCTCCTGGAGCATCCGGGCGGCCTCCGCCTGAACCGACGCGGCCAGCTCGGGATCCGCCTCCAGCTGGGCGGCGAGGTCCGGGTCGTTCTCCTTCAGGTGCTCGAGGAGCTGGGCCATCGCGGCGCCGGCGTCGACCTGGCCGGTGGCCGCCGTGGCCGGCTCGGGGGCGTCCGCAGCCGCCTCCATCGGCACCCAGGCTCCGGCGGCGGCGTCGTAGCTCAGCCACCGCTCCCCATCCCAGTGGGGCTCGGCCGTCGCCGGTGCCTCGGGGGTCGCCGTCTGCGCCGCGTCCGCGTGGGTCTCGGGAGCCGCCGTCCCGGCGGCCGCCTGCTCCACAGCGTCTGCCGAGCCCCAGACGAGCTGCTGCATGCGGCCGGCGTCGAAGAGCATCTCGCACTGGTCGCCCCCGGCGGCCTGCTCGATGGTCTGGACGACCTGGAGGAGCAGCGGGTCGTCCTCCTCCGATGACACCCCCGCCGCGTCGAGGACCCTGGGCTTCAATTCCTCCCAGCTCGACTCCGCGGGATCACTCCCGCCCGCCGCCCTGGTGAGCACCTCGCACAGCTGTTCCGGGGTCATGAGCACCCTCCGCGAGCCCGTTCTCGGTCATGGTCGTGCTCAGAGTGCGTCGTCCCCGATGGGCCCGGAAGGGCCGAGAGTGCGGGCCGTTCGGGCAGAAGGCGTCGCCCAAACGGGCTCAGAACACCGCGGTCGGCCGGTACATCCCGAACACGCCGCGCAGGGTGCCGGCGACCTCGCCGACGGTGGCGTAGGCGGCGAGCGCCTCGCGCATCGGCACAAGCAGGTTGCCGGTGCCCTCGGCCTCCTCGCGGAGCACCGCGAGCGTCCGGTCGACGGTGGCCTGGTCACGGCCGGCGCGCACCTCGCGCACCCGGCGCACCTGCTCGGGCTCGAGCTCGGCACCGACGCGGAGGATCTCGACCTCGCGCTGCCCGGTCTCGGTGAAGCGGTTGACCCCGACGATGACCCGCTCGCCGGACTCGACGAGCTTCTGGTGCCGGTACGCCGAGTCCTGGATCTGCCGCTGGTAGAAGTTGTCCTCGATGGCGGCAACGGCGCCGCCCATCTCCTCGACCCGGTCCATCAGCTCGCGGGACGCCTCGATCAGCCGGCCGGTGAGCGACTCCACCAGGTACGAGCCGCCCAGGGGGTCGGCGACGTTGGCGGCGCCCGCCTCGTGGGCGATGAGCTGCTGGGTGCGCAGCGCGATCTCGGCGGCCTGCTCGGTGGGGAGCGCGAGCGCCTCGTCGTAGGAGTTGGTGTGGAGCGACTGGGTGCCGCCGCAGACCGCGGCGAGCGCCTGCACCGCGACGCGCACGACGTTGTTGAGCGGCTGCTGCGCGGTGAGCGTCGCTCCGCTGGTCTGGGCGTGGAAGCGCAGCGCCTGGCTGCGGGGGTCGCGCGCGCCGAAGCGGTCACGCATGATCTCCGCCCACAGCGAGCGCGCCGCCCGGAACTTCGCGACCTCCTCGAAGAAGTCGTTGCTCACGTTGAAGAAGAAGGAGAGCCGCGGCGCGAAGGCGTCGACGTCGAGCCCCGCATCGATCGCCGCCTGCACGTAGGCGACGCCGTTGGCGAGGGTGAAGGCGATCTCCTGCGGCGCCGTGGCCCCGGCCTCGCGCATGTGGTAGCCGCTGATGCTGATGGTGTTCCAGCGCGGCAGCCGGTCGGCACAGTAGGCGAAGGTGTCGGTGACCAGCCGCATCGACGGCCGCGGCGGGAAGATGAACGTCCCCCGCGCCGCGTACTCCTTGAGGATGTCGTTCTGGATGGTCCCGCCGAGCTTCTCGGCGGCGATCCCCTG
>DATARS010000214.1:0-7069 GCA_036269455.1 Candidatus Dormiibacterota bacterium
CAATGCGCTTCGGGATCTTCTACGAGCACCAGATGCCCCGGCCGTGGGAGGAGGGCGCCCACGAGCGGCTGCTGATGGACGCGCTCGACCAGGTGGAGCTGGCCGATCGCGTCGGCTTCGACTACGTCTGGGAGGTCGAGCACCACTTCCTCGAGGAGTACTCGCACTCGAGCGCGCCCGAGGTGTTCCTGGCGGCCGCGTCGCAGCGGACCAAGCGCATCCGGCTCGGCCACGGGATCGTCCAGCTGCCCCCGGGCTTCAACCACCCCGCGCGGGTGGCCGAGCGGATCGCCACCCTCGACCTGGTGAGCGGCGGCCGGGTCGACTTCGGCACCGGCGAGTCGAGCTCGCAGATGGAGCTGGGCGGCTTCGGCGTCGACCGCGAGAGCAAGCGCGCCCAGTGGGCCGAGGCGCTCGACGTGGTCACCCGGATGATGGTCGAGGAGCCGTTCGCCGGCCACCGCGGCCGCTTCCTCTCCGTCCCGCCGCGCAACATCGTCCCCAAGCCGAAGCAGCGGCCGCATCCACCGCTCTGGGTGGCGTGCAGCCGCCGCGACACCATCCTGCTCGCCGCCCGCTGCGGCATCGGCGCGCTCGCCTTCTCCTTCGTCGAGCCCGAGGAGGCGCGGCGCTGGGTCGACGAGTACTACGCGATCATCGAGTCCGACCGCTGCGTGCCCGCGGGGTTCGCGGTCAATCCCAACGTCGCCGTGGTGCTGCCCTTCATGTGCCACCCCGACGAGTCCACGGCGATCGAGCGCGGCATCGACGGCGCCCACTTCTTCGGCTACTCGCTCGCCCACTACTACGTCTTCGGCGACCACCGGCCGGCCTCGACGAACGTCTGGGAGGAGTTCCAGCGCAACCGCTCGAGCCGCGGCTTCACCCGCGAGATCGTCAGCGCCGAGGACGCGCCCCTGGGGATGAAGCTGCTCGAGCGCGGCATGGGTTCGCTGCGCGGTGCCATCGGGACCCCCGCTCAGGTGCGTGAGCTGATCGAGCGCTACCGCGCCGCCGGCGTCGACCAGGTCATCCTCGTCTCCCAGTCGGGCCGCAACCGCCACGAGCACATCTGCGAGTCGCTCGAGCTCTTCGGCAGCGAGGTGCTGCCGCACGTCGCCGAGGGCGCCGAGGCCGAGGAGGCGCGCAAGCGCGAGCGGCTCGCCGAGGCCTGCGAGCGGGCGTTGGGCCGCCGGACGCCGGCCCGGCCTCCAGAGGCGGTGGGCCCCGACTATGTCGTCAGCACCACCGGCGAGCCCTGGACGCACGCCGGCCCGGAGGCGAACGGCGGGGTCCGGGCGGCGGTGGCACGGCGGGCGCGCGGCGCGATGCGCGAGGGGCTGGCGCGGGCCGTCCGCGGCCGCAGCGACGCCGCGGTGAGCCGGACGGTGGCCTCGTCCGCCGGGCTCTGGGTGCTCTTCAACGGCATGGCGCGCAACTTCCATCCCGAGCACGCCCAGGGGTTCCGCGGTGACATCCAGTACCTGCTCGACGGTCCCGAGGGCGGCGGCGGGCACCCCTGGTACGTCCGCGTCCAGGGCGGCACCGCCCACGCCCATCGCGGCGTCGCCCCGGCGCCGGCGCTGACCTTCCGCATGCCGGCGACGATCTTCGCCCGCATCGCCGCCGGCGAGGTGAGCTCGAACCGCGCCCTCGTCGACGGCCGGCTCAGCGTCGAGGGCGACTTCGCCATCGCCCAGCGGCTGCCGGAGATGTTCGGGGAGGTGTCGCCCTTCTAGCGGGCAGGGGATGCAGGGGGCGTCCCCCGTCGCAATCCGGCGTATCTCGCAACGGAGTTGCCACGCGGCTCTGATCGCGGGGCGGGACCCGACTAGCGTGACCGGATGCTCCACTCGCGTCGGGCGCACGTCCTCGCCGGCTACGCCGCGCTCGGCGTCGCGCTGGTCGCCGTCGTGATTGTCGTCGCGCCCTGGGAGCACTCCGCCGCCCCCGCGGTGGCCGCGCCGACCGCCGCACCGGCGGCGACCACGCCGAGTCCGCCGCCGGCCCCCACCGCCGACCTCGCGACCTCACCCTTCCCCAGGGTGGGGGCCGATCCCACCGGCGGCACCGGCTGGTTCCTGGTGATCGGCGACTCCATCTCCTTCGGGTTCACCGTCGACCCAGCCCGCTTCGGCACCAACTCCTCGTGGGTGGCGCAGCTGCTGCCCCAGCTCGGCGCCGCGGCTCCGGTTCCGGATGTGCTCGCCTGTCCGGGGGAGACCACCGCCAGCTACGCGAGCGGCTGCCCGATGCCCTCGCTGGTCCCCTGGCTCGGAGCCACCTCCCAGCGCGAGGCCGCGCTGACCGCGGTGCGGGGCCACCGCTCGACCCTGCGCTTCGTCGTCGTCGAGCTCGGCTCCAACGACCTGCTCAACGCCCGCCGCGACGGCATCGCGGGTCCGGCGGTGCTCGCCGGGCTGCAGAGCCGTCTCACCGGCATCGTCACCGACCTCCGTGCCGCGGCCCCCGGGGTGCCCGTGGTCGTCGCCAACCTCTACGACCCCTTCGGCGCCGGTGATCTCATGGCGAGCGCGGGCGTCGCCCAGGCCAACGCGGTCATCGCCGCGGTCGCCGCCCGGCACGGCGCCGCCGTCGCCGACTTCCATGCCGCGATCAACGGCGGCGCCGAGCCGCTGGGCGCTCTCGTCGACCAGGCACACGGCGACGTGCATCCCACCGTGGAGGGCCACCACCTGCTTGCGCGGGCGGTGCTCGACGCTCTGTCGCGGCTGGGCATCCGGTCGCCGCGGGGGTGATCCAGCGCCGGCGGCGCGGGTGTCGCCTCTAGTTGTGACGGCGGTCGGACGGGGTCGCCGTCGCCCGCGGCGATGCGGATCCCGACGGCGAGGGCGACCCCGACCCGGACGGCGACGGCGACGCGCTCGACGCCGGCGGGTTGGCCGCCTGCCAGTTCCGTGGCGGCAGCGGCAGCCCCGCCTTGAGCGCGAACGAGTTCAGACTGTCGTAGCCGCTGATCGCGTTGCGGCGGAGCAGCAGCGGCTGCGAGGCGTACTGGTGGATCCCCGGCTCGGTCGTCGACGCGTCCCGGAACCCGGCGCGCGCCACCATCCTGACCACCGCCGAGTTGAAGATCCCGTAGGGGTAGGCGAAGTCGTCGACCGGCTGCCCGGTGAGCTGCTGGAGCACCGCGCGCGACTGGGTGATCTCGTGGGTGGCGACCGCGGCGGGTTCGGCCGCGAGGTCGACGTGGTGCATGGTGTGGGCGCCGATCGTCATCCCCGCCGCGACCGCGTCGTGGAGCTGGTCGACGCTCATGTAGCTCGACCGGCCGAGGAACCCGGGGACCACGAAGTTGGTCGCCGTGAACCCGTACTGGCTCAGCACCGGCACGGCGCGGAAGGCGAAGTCGTCATGGCCGTCGTCGAAGGTGAGCACCACCGAGCGTGGCGGCAGCGGCGGTCCCCCGGTGAGCGCATTCATCACGTCGGCGAGCGAGACGGTGTGCACCCCGTCGGCGTGGAGCAGCGCCATCTGCCTGGCGAAGTTGTCCGGGGTCACCGAGAGGCGGAAGCCCTCGCGGTCGCTCGCCCGCGGGTTGCCGCGGATGTAGTGATACAGGAGGATCGGCACGCTGATCGACGGCCCGGAGGCCGGTGGCGGCGGCGCCGCGCCACCCTGGGCGTGCCCGGGGACGCCCTCGTGCGGTCCCCCGGAGGGGCCGGGGCGCGGACTGGGCGCGCTGGCGGGCTGGGCGGCGCCGGGGTCCTCGGCCGCGACCCCGCCGTCCGACTGCGGATCCGACGGAGGAGCGGTGTCGGGGCTCGGGTCGGCGCTCTCCGCTGCGGGCTGCAGCTGCGATGAGGCGACCAGCGGGTGGTCGGGTCCGGGCCGGCCGGTGGCGGCCACGGTGAGGACCGACACCGCCGCGGCGAGGGCGAGGGCGAGGAGGATCGCCACGACACGCCGGGGACGCCGGAAGGATTTAGCCAGGAACGAATGCAGCATGCACTCCGGTAACGCTGCGGCCGGGGCTTGGGTTGCGGTCGGCGCGAGGTCGCGGCGAGGGTGCGGGCGTCGCTGGATATGATGGTGCCCTTCCGGCGCCGGGCGGACGGTGGCACGGCGGGCGCGGGGTCGTGTTTTCTGTGGTGGAGGAGAGGGCTCGCATGAGCGTGTCGGGTGTCGGCCTGCGCGCGCTCGCGGTGGCGCTGCCCCGCTGGCGGCTCACCCGCGCCGAGTGGGCCCGCGCCTGGGGACGCCGGCCCGGACCGGGGTCGCGCCCCGTCGCCGGCCACGACGAGGACAGCGTCACCCTCGCCGCCGACGCGCTCGACCGGCTGACCGGCGCCGGCGGGGTCGACGCCCTCTACGTCGCCGGGGTCACCGCTCCCGACGCCGAGCGCTCCTCGAGCTCGGTGCTCTGCGCCGCCCTCGACCTCGGCGCCGGGGTCCTCACCGCCGACCTCGGCGGCTCGCTGCGCTCCGGCGCCGCCGCCGCCCTGCTCGCCGCCGACCGGGTGCGTGCCCGCGGCGCCGAGGTGCTCGTCGCCGCCGCCGACCGCCGCGACGCCGAGCCCGGGACCGACCTCGAGCCCGTGCTCGGCGACGCCGGGGCCGCGGCGCGGCTGGGACCGGCGGCCGCGGGCGACCTCGCCGTCCTGGCCGGCTCCGCCTCGTCGGCCGCCGACCTCCCCGACGCCTGGCGTCCCGCCGGCGAGGACGCGGTGCGCCGCGCCGACGCCGCCTTCTCGCCGCGCCTGACCCTCGGCCCCGGGGTGCGCGCCGCCCTCGAGCGCGCCTGCGCCGACGCCGGGGTGACCCCCGCCGAGATCGCCGCCGTGGCGGCGGGCGGCGCCGAGCAGAGGCTGCTCACCGCCGCCGTCGAGGCCGGGGGGGTCGCCGCCGCCGCCGCGGGCGGCGACCCGCGGGCGCTCGCCGCCGCCGGCGACTGCGGCAGCGCGTCGTCCTGGGTGGCGCTCGCCGCCGCCCTCGACGCCGCCGCCCCCGGCGACCTCATCGCCCAGGTGGCCGCGGCCGGCGGCGGGGCCGACGTGCTGATCTGGCGCGCCGGTGACGGCCTCGACGCCTGGACCGAGACGGGCGGGAGCGGGCTCGACGTCCCCTCCGGCCAGGAGATCCCCTCCTACGCGCGCTTCCTGCGGCTGCGCGGGCGCATCGGCGCCGAGCCGCTCAGCCCCTACACCTCGGCCGCGCTGCTCTGGCGCGAGGGCGGCGACGAGCTCCGCCTCGCCGGGAGCGAGTGCGCCGCCTGCGGCTGGTTCGCCTATCCGCGCCGCCCCCTCTGCGTCGAGTGCGGAGGGCGCGAGCTGCGCGAGCGGCGGCTGGGCCGGCGTGGCACCGTGGTCACCTGGACCGAGGACCACGTCTTCCCCAGCCCCGAGCCGCCGACGATCATGGCGGTCGCCGAGATGGAGGGGGGCGGGCGCTTCTTCGGCCAGATGGCGGCCACCCCGCCGGGCCTCGCCCGCACCGGGCTGCCGGTGCGCCTCGTCCTGCGCCGCCTCCACGAGGGCGGCAGCCTCGGCCACTACTTCTGGAAGCTGCTCCCTGTGGAGGAATCATGAGCGGACGGCTGGCCCGCGAGGTCGCGGTGGTGGGGGTGGGGGAGACCCGCTTCGGCGAGCTCTTCGACCGCGGATATCACGACCTGGTCTGCGAGGCGGGGCTCGCCGCCCTCGACGACGCCGGGATCGCCCGGGAGCGGATCGAGGCGGCCTGGCTGGGCACCGCCACCCCCGGGGTGAGCGCGCTCGCCGGCGACGCCGCCACCGATCTCACCGAGCCGCTGGGGCTGCGCGGCATCCCCGCGACCCGGGTGGCCAACTACTGCACCACCGGGATGGAGGCGGTGCGCGCCGGCGCCCTGGCGATCGCCTCGGGGATGTACGACACCGCGCTGGTGGTCGGCGCCGAGAAGATGCGCGACGTCCCCGCCCGGGGCTCGCTGCTCGCCCGCCACATCCTCGAGACCCACCCGCTGCTCGCCAAGGGCCGCACCGCCCCGGGCCAGTTCGCCCTGCTCGGCACCCGCTATCTCGAGGAGCACGGCTACGACCGCGAGGTCCTCGCCGCGGTCGCGCTGAAGAACCACGAGAACGGCGCGCGCAACCCGCGCGCCCACTTCCGCAGGCCGATCACCGAGGAGCAGTGGGCGCGGGCGCCGATGGTCGCCACCCCGCTCGGCCTCTACGACTGCTGCCCGACCACCGACGGCGCCGCCGCCGCAGTGCTCACCACCCGGGAGGAGGCGGAGCGGCTCGGCAGGCCGTACGCGCTGCTCACCGGCATGGGTCTGTCCACCCACGGCGGCTACTTCACCACCCAGTTCGACCCGGACTCCGACTTCCTCGGCTTCCCGGCGACCCGCGGCGCCGCCGCCCAGGCCTACGCCCAGGCGGGGATCGAGGACCCGGCGCGCGAGCTCGACGTGGCCGAGTGCCACGACTGCTTCACCATCACCGAGCTGGTCAACTACGAGGACCTCGGCCTCTGCGGCCGCGGAGAGGGGGGACGGATGGCGGCGGAGGGGCGCACCCGGCTGGGCGGCGACATCCCGGTCAACACCAGCGGCGGGCTGAAGGCCTGCGGCCACCCCATCGGAGCGACCGGGGTGCGCATGGTCGCCGACGTCGTCGACCAGCTGCTCGGCCGCTCCGGCGAGCGCCAGGTCGAGGGGGCGCGGCGCGGCCTGTGCCACACGCTCGGCGGCCCCGGGATCGTCAGCTGCGTGATGGTCCTCGAGGCGGCCTCATGACCGCCAGGGGGGAAGCAGGGGGGAGTCCCCCCGCAGATGGCCGCGTCAGCGGCCGAACGATCAGGGGGGAAGCAGGGGGGAGTCCCCCCGCAGGTGGCCGCGTCAGCGGCCGGACGATGCGCTCCTGGCGGGCCCACGAGCTCGGCGAGGCGGCGCAGGTGCTCCGCCTCGACGACGTCGAGGTGCCCACCCCGGGACCCAACGACGTGCTCATCGACGTCGAGGCCACCGGGCTCAACTTCCCCGACGTGCTGCTGCTCCGTGGCCAGTACCAGGACCGGCCGCCGCTCCCGTTCACCCCCGGGCTCGAGGTGGCCGGGCGGGTGATCG
>DATARS010000215.1:0-6633 GCA_036269455.1 Candidatus Dormiibacterota bacterium
AGGACCCCGAGGGCTTCTGGGCGCGCGCGGCCCGCGAGCTGCCCTGGTTCCGCGACTGGGACACAGTCCTGGACTGGCAGCCTCCCACCTTCGAGTGGTTCGTCGGCGGCCGGACCAACATCTCCTACAACTGCCTCGACCACCACGTCGGTCGCGGCTGGGGCGGCCATGCGGCGCTCGTCTACGAGACCGAGCGCGGCGAGCAGCGCACCCTCACCTACGCCCAGCTCCTCGAGCGGGTGAAACAGACGGCCGCCGCGCTGCGCGGACTCGGGGTGGGGCGCGGCGACCGCGTCGCCGTCTACATGCCCACCACCCCCGAGGCGATCACGGTGATGCTGGCGTGCAGCCGCATCGGCGCCATCCATCTCGTGGTCTTCGCCGGGTTCGGCAGCGGGGCACTCAGCGAGCGGATGCGCCTCGCCGGCACGAAGGTGCTCGTCGCCGCCGACATCACCTATCGCAAGGGCAAGGACGTCCCGCTGAAGGGGATCGTCGACGACGCGGTCGAGCAGGCGGGCGTCGTCGAGAAGGTCGTGGTCTTCCATCGCGGCGCCGAGGCGGTGCCGATGACCGCGGGTCGCGACATCCTCTGGGACGACTTCCTCGCCCTCGCCGAGGGTCAGGACGACGGCCACGAGGTGATGGAGTCGAGCGATCCCGCCTTCATCCTCGCCACCTCGGGCACCACCGCGAAGCCGAAGCTCGCCGTGCACACCCACGGCGCCTACCAGGTGATGGTCCACAGCATGGGGCGCTGGATGTTCGGCCTCAAACCCACCGACGTCTGGTGGTCGACGTCCGACATCGGCTGGGTCGTGGGGCACAGCTACATCGTCTACGCGCCGCTGCTCGCGGGCTGCACCACCATCGCCTACGAGGGCGCGCTCGATCATCCCGGTCCCGACACCTTCTACCGGATCGTCGCCGCCAATCATGTCAGCGGCGTGTTCACCTCCCCGACGGCGGTGCGGATGCTGCTGAAGTACGGCACCGAGCCGTCGCGCGCGCACGACCTCGGCTCGCTGGAGCGCGTCTTCTGCGCCGGTGAGGTGCTCAACCCGCCGGCGTGGGAGTGGCTCCAGAAGGAGGTGCTGCGCGACGAGGTCCCGGTCATCGACCACATGTGGCAGACCGAGACCAGCGGTCCCATCGTCGGCAACCCGTACGGGCTGGGGATGCTGCCGATCAAGCCGGGCTCCCCCGGCGTGCCGCTGCCAGGCATCGAGGCAGCGGTGATGACCCAGGAGGGCGAGGTCTGCGGCCCGAACGAGAAGGGGATCTTCGTCATCCGCCGCCCCTTCCCCGGACTCACCGCGAGCCTCTGGGGCGAGCCCGAGCGCTACGGCCGCGACTACTGGGAGAAGATGCCCGGGCATCAGGTCTACTTCAGCGGCGACGCCGCCGCCATCGACGACGACGGCTACGTCTGGTTCAGCGGCCGCGCCGACGAGATCATCAAGATCGCCGGCCACCGCATCGGCACCATCGAGGTCGAGACCGCCTTCCTGCGCCACAAGGCCGTCGCCGAGGCCGGGGTCATCGGCCGGCCCGACCCGCTGCGCATGGAGGTGATCTCCGCCTTCGTGGTCCTGAAGCCCGGTCACACTCCCTCGGAGGAGCTGCGGGTCGAGCTGCTCGAGACCTGCCGGCGCGAGCTCGGTCCGGTTGCGGTCATCGGCGAGCTGAACTTCGTCGGCATGCTGCCGAAGACGCGCAGCGGCAAGATCATGCGCCGGGTGCTCAAGGCGGTGACGCTCGACAAGGACCCGGGCGACGTCTCGACGATCGAGGACGAGGGGTCGGTCGAGGAGGCGCGCCACGCCTGGGAGGAGATGCGCGCTCAGCTGAGCGCGACGCCCGCCGAGACGCCCCGGTGAGCGCGGCCGGCCTCTGATGGCACCCGGCGGCACGGCGATGGTGGCGGCGGCGGCGGCGCTGCTCGAATCGCTCGACGGCAGCGCTCGCGATCGTGCGCTGCTGCCCTTCGACGACCCGCGCCGCCTCGGGTGGACCTACCTCCCCGGCGATCGCATCGGCCTGCCGCTGCGGGCCATGGACGGCGACCAGCGCCTGCTCGCCCACCGCCTCCTCCGCACCGCGCTCAGCCTGCCCGCGCTCGCCCAGGCGGTGAGCATCTCCGCCTGGGAGACGGTGCTCGAGGCGGTCGAGCGGCGCGACGACGGCCGCCGCGACCCCGGCCGCTACCACCTGTGCATCTTCGACGGGCCCTCGCAGCGGGGACGCTGGGGATGGCGCTTCGAGGGGCATCACCTCAGCGTGTCGGTGACCCTCCTCGGCGACACGCCGGTGACCGCCACCCCGCTCTTCCTCGGCGCCAACCCCGCGCGCGTCGCGACCGACGGTGGCGGCGCGCTGCGGCCGCTCGGCACCGAGGAGGACCTCGGCCGCCGCCTCATCACACTGCTCGACCCCTCGCAGCGGAGCCGCGCCGTGGTCGACGACGTCGCACCGCCCGACATTCTCACCCGCACCTCGGCGGTCGCCGGGGGACTGCCCGACGACGGCCTCGCGGCGGCGGAGCTCGAGGGCGAGGCGCGCGACCTGCTGCGCACCCTGGTGCGGCTCTACGTCGGCCGGCTCGACCCTGCGCTCCGCGGGCTCTTCGCCGGGGTCGAGGACGACGCCGAGCTGCGCTTCGCCTGGGCGGGTGCGCTCGAGCCCGGCGAGCCCCATTACTACCGGCTGATCGGGTCGCGGATCCTCGTCGAGTACGACTGCCGCGCCGACAACGCGAACCACATCCACACCGTGGTGCGCGATCCCCGCGGCGACGTCGGCGTCGATCCGCTGCGCGGCCACCTCGCCACCGCCCACGGCGGCGACGCTCACTCGTAGCGGAGCACCTCGAGGGGGCGCACCCGGGTCGGTCCCCACGCCACCAGCCCGGCGACGAGGACCACCACCGCGACGACCCCCGCGACCACCGCGGCGGCGACGGTCGCGCTGACGGTGAGGTCGGTCTCGAGCACGTAGGTGCCGATCAGCGCGGTGGCGACGGTGACCACAACCATGCCGGTGACCGCCCCGATCGCCGCCACCACCGCGTTCTCGACGAGCACCATCGAGAGCACCGAGCTGCTGGTATGGCCCACCGCCTTGAGGATCCCCATCTCGCGGCGGCGCTCGAGCATCGCCAGCGCGACGGTGTTGGCGATGATCACGACGCCGGCGAAGAGCGCCAGCGACGCGAGCGCGAACATCAGCGCGGTGAGGTTGCCGAGCACCTGCTTCACCAGCGCGCCGAGGTCGGCGACGTCGTACACGGTGGCGCCGGGCGCGGCGTTCTCGATGCGCAGCAGCGCGTCGCTGGTGCGGGCGGGATCGATGCGCAGCGCCACCGAGGTCTGCACCTCGTCGGCGCCGAGCGCGGTCGCGACGCTGCGGTCGGCGAGCACCGGCTCGAGGAGGGTGGGCAGCCGCGGGCCGACACCGGTGCTCTGCGGAGCGTAGAGGCCGACGAGGTGCACGGTGACGCTCTGCCCCGTCGCCTCCTGCCGGAGTGTGGCGGTGTCGCCGGCTCCGAGGAGCAGGGGGGGCAGGGCGATGTCGAACCGCCCGAGCACGTTGAAGGTCCCCGCGTCCGCGGCGGTGAGCGCACGCCCGGCGATGATGTCGACCTCGGGGCGCTGCCCGCCGCCGAGGTCGTACCCCTCGACGCCGCTCAGCTGGGCGATGCGGAATCGTGGGCGGCCGCCGTCGGTCGCCCCGGTGGTTCCGCCGGCGCTGGAGACGACGTCGTTCAGCGGGGTGCCGTTGAGCGCGGTCGGCACCGCGCCGATGTCGGCGGTGATGCGCCGCTGCTGCACTCCCGGGAGTGACGCGGTGACCCGGGTCACCGTGGCGGCGTCGGCGGGCGATGCGATCGCGAAGAGGTTGTAGGTGCTCAGCCGGTTGATGCTCTGATCGACCTTGGCGCTGATGTTCTGGCCGAGCACGAGCACCAGCCCGATGCCGAAGACGCCGGTGAAGAGCGCGACCAGGGTGATCGCGGTGCGGCCGCGGGTGCGCCCCAGCGCGCGGACCGCGAGCCGCAGTGCGGTGGTGAGTCGGCGGGGAAGGGGGAGGCGCTCGGGGACCGGGATGCGGCCGACCAGCCACACCAGCACCCAGAAGACGCCGGTGAGCAGGGCGAGGACGAGCACGGTGCCGGCCACGGCGGCGAGCGCGATCGGCACGCTGCCGAGCAGCCCGGCGCTCAGCGTGGTGAAGAGCACGACGAGCAGCGCGTAGAGGCCGGCGGTCTGCGCCGCCGATCCCGCGGTGATCCCACCGGGGATGTCGCGCAGCACCGCCTGGGGGCGGATGGCGGCGGCGCGGACGATGGGAAGCAGGCCGAAGATCAGCGCCGTCGCGAGGCCCACCATCACCCCGGTGACGAGCGTTCCCGCGCCGATGCGGAAGACGATCGAGATGAGGAAGACGCGCTCGACGAGCACCCGCACCACCGCGCTGATGCCGACGCCGAGCGCGGTGCCGATGATCCCGCCGCCGAGACCCAGTCCCGCCGCCTCGATGCCGAAGATCGCATAGAGGTCGCGCCGCCGGTAACCCGCCGTCTTCAGCATCGCGATCTCGGTGCGGCGCCGCGAGAGGGACACCTGCATGGTGTTGACGATTCCGATGCCGCCGAGCAGCAGGGCGAGCAGGCCGATGATCTGCAGGCTGCGGCTGATCTGGCGCGAGATGCTGACGTTCACGTCGAGGGCGTCCTGCACCGTCTGCACGCCCGACGCAGGGAGGGCCGTGCGCAGCCGGGTCGCCGCCGTCTGCGCGTCGGCGGCGTCGGGCGTGGTGGCGAGGACGCGGCCATAGCTGATCGGACGGCCCGACACCGCCCCGTAGGTCGACGGTGCGATGTAGGCGGCGGTGCTCTCGAGGATGCTGTTGCGCACCACCCCGGCGACGCGCAGGTCGGCGCCACCGCCGCGCACCAGGGTCATGTGGGCGGTCGACCCGACACCCACCCCCGCCTGGTCGGCGGTGAACTGCGAGAGGATCACGGCTCCCGGCCGGGCGAGCAGCTGCGCGAAGGTCGCGTGGGCCGGTGCTGAGAGGTTGCCGTCACCGACGAGGGGATAGTGGGCCGGGTCGACGACGTCGACGTTCACCCGGGCGATGTGACCGGTGCCGTCGGTCCGCCGGACCGTGCCCCGCTCGACGCCGACCGCGGTGTAGGCGTCGAGGAGCCCGGCACGGCGCAGCTCGTCGAACCGGCCCAGGTCGCCGGAGGTCAGCGGGACCGCGTTCGACTGCACGGTGATGTCCGCGCCAAGGATGGAGCGGAGGTTGCCGGTCAGCGAGAGCGACACCATGTCGCCGGCGAGGCGCAGCGCGACGACCGCCATCACCCCGACGGTGATGCAGAAGACCGCGAGCACCGACCGCTGCCCGCCGCGGCGCAGGGCGCGCAGCGAGTAGCGGGTCCAGAGGCCGAGCCGGCCGCTCATTCGCGCGCCGCCGTCTCCGCGACCAGCCGTCCGTCGACGATGGTCAGCACCCGCTCGGCACGGCGCGCGATCACCGCGTCGTGGGTGGCGATGAGGAAGGTGGTGCCGAGCCGCTCGCGGATCTCGGCGACGAGCTCGAGGATGCGCTCACCGGTGACGGCGTCGAGGTTGCCGGTGGGCTCGTCGGCGATGACGATCGCCGGCCGCGCCGCCAGCGCCCGGGCGATCGCGACGCGCTGCTGCTCGCCGCCGCTCAGCTGCGAGGGCCGGTGGCGGGTACGGTGCTCGAGCCCGACGAGCGCGAGCACCTCCCGCGCCCGCGCCGCCGGCGACCCGGGATGGTCGCCGACGAAGAGAGGCACCTCGACGTTCTCCTGGGCGGTGAGCGTGGGGATGAGGTTGAAGGCCTGGAAGACCATCCCGATCTTCGCGTTCCGCACCATCGCGAGCCGGCTCTCGGGCATGTCGGTGATGTCGGTGCCGTCGACGAGCACCCGCCCCGCGCTCGGCCGGTCGAGCCCGGCGATCACCCCGAGCAGGGTGCTCTTGCCGCTCCCGCTCGGCCCCACCAGCGCGGTGAACTCGCCGGGGAGGATGCGCAGGTCGATCCCCCGCAGGATCTCGACGGTCTCGCCGCCGAGCGGCAGGCTGCGCTCGACGCCCCGCGCCTCCAGCGCCGGAACCGGCCCCTCAGTCAAGCCCGATGTCGAAGGCCGCCTGGATCTCGTTCCGCCCATACGACCGCATCGCGAGGTGGGTATCGGTGCGGACGATGCCCGGCAGGGTGGCCACCTTCTGGGTGACCAGTGTCGCCAGCGCGTCGAGGTCGGCCACCCGCACCGTGGCGATGAAGTCGGTCGACCCGGTGGTGGTGTAGACCTGCTCCACCCCCTCGGTATCCGCCAGGGCCTGCCCCAGGGAGTGGATGCTCTGCGGCTCGCAGACGATCATCAGGAAGGCGGTGACCATGGCCCGGCACGGTACCACCGCCGATCGGCCCGTTGGACGAACAGGGGTTCGGACGCCAGGTGGGCTCCCGGGCGGGGTGACGTCGTAGAATGTCGGCCGCCGAGCGGGAGTAGCTCAGTTGGTAGAGTCCCTGCTTCCCAAGCAGGTTGTCGCGAGTTCGAGTCTCGTCTCCCGCTCCACCTCCTCCTTTCGA
>DATARS010000216.1:0-12893 GCA_036269455.1 Candidatus Dormiibacterota bacterium
GGCGAGGCCGCAGCGCTCGGCGCGGATGAGCGTCTCGCCCCACTCCACCGGACGGTCGCCGGCGCGGCCGAGGCGCTCGATGAGCACGGCGGGCTGGCGCTTCTCGAGCCCGAGCAGGCGGCGGGGCTCGCCGACGGGGAGCGAGAGGCCGACGCGCTCGCTGCCGGAGTCGATCCGCAGGCCGCACCAGCGGTCGAGCGCGTCGTGGAGCGGGATCGACCGGAGGTCGGCGTCGAGGAGGCCCTCGCCCTCGGCGCCGGGGATCCAGACCCGGTCGTGGGCGACGGGCTGGCCGTCGACCGTCCAGAGCCGCTCGAGATGGACGAGGCCCGCGCCGGCGGCCATGCCGAGGCGGGCGGCGGCGCGCGGCTCGAAGGCGCGATCGAGCGCCCGCACTCGCACCAGCTGTCCGGGCCGCGCCGCCTCGAGGGCGGCGAGCAGCCGGCGCGGGCCCTGCGCCACCGCCTCGGGCGGCGGCGGGTCGGGCACCCGGACGAACGTGCCCCGGCCACGCTCGGCGGTGAGCAGCCCGGCGTCGCGGAGCCGCCGCACCGCCTCGCGCACCGTCTGCCGGCTCACCCCGTAGGCGGCGGCCAGGCTCGGCTCCGGCGGGAGCCGGCCGTCGAGCTCGCCCTCGCGAAGCCCGCGGCGCAGCTCGTCGGCGAGCTGGGCCCAGAGCGGCAGCGGGCTGGCGCGGTCGAGGGGGCGCATCGCGGGTCATGTTAACCGGTTGTCCGGACATATGGAAGACCTGTCACCCGAACGTCCATACGTGCGGAGTTTCGGGCGTTCGAGCGCACCGGCCGGATGGGTGCTAGCCTCCGCGAATGGTGGGACGTGCCACGACGGCGGCTCTGCGAGTCATCTATGCGGCCTTCGCGCTCGCCTGGGTCGCCCTGGCGGTGAAGTCGGCCCGCGCCGGCAACCAGCAGGAGGCGGTGGTCTTCGCCGCGGTCGCGGTCGCCTGGCTCGGCGTGGTCATCTGGATCGCGCTCCGTCCCACCCGCTGGGGAGGGCGCTGACAGGCTACTCGGCGAAGCCGGCCAGCCCCAGCCGCAGCGGCACCACCCGGTCGCTGACGATGATCCCCACCCCGCAGGCACGCACCTGGCGCACCGCCTCGAGGCTGTTGACCGTCCAGGCCGCCACCGGCAGGCGCAGCCGGGCCGCGGCCTCGCAGAGCTCGGGGCTGATCGCCCGATGGGCGACCACCGCGCCGGCGGCGCCCACCTCGGAGCTCAGCCGGCCGAGCTCGGCGGGCAGCTCGCGGCGGCGGAGCAGGGCGGCGAGATGGAGGAGCTCGTACCGGCGCGGGCGCGGCGACCGGGCGGCGCTCAGCATCCCGCTGGCGAGGGGCACCAACCCGGCCGGGCTGCGCCGGCGGCAGGTGACCTCGGCGAGGGCGCGGATCCACGGCGAGGTGCCGTTGGGGATCACCGGGAGGCTCCGCCAGCGAGCCACCCGCCCGGCGCGTCGCCGCACCTCGATCAGGCCGGCGGCGTCGCCCCCGCTGACGGCGAAGGCGTCGGGGTCGCGCCGGCGCGCCAGCCAGCCGGCGAGGAGCCGCGCCACCAGCGGGGTCTTCAGGTCGAGGACCACCGGGGTGCGGCCACCCACCACCTCGACCGCCTCGTCGAGGAGGAGCACGTCGCCGCACGCCCGGCGGAGCTCCGCGAGGGTGACCTCCTCGACGCGACGGCCGTCGGGCAGGGTCCGGTCGTGGCGGAGGAGCAGGCGCCGGTCGCGGGTGGCGCGCACGTCGAGCTCGATCCAGTCGACGTGGATGCGCACGGCGTGGGCGAGGGTCTCCCGGGTGGGCGCTCCCCCCGGGCAGCCCGCACCCAGGCCTGCATGGGCGATCCAGCGCAGCCGCGAGCCCGGCCGCGCGAACGACGCGCTCAGCGGCTCACGCCACCCGGCGGCCGGGGATGGGTCGCGTCTCCTGGGACATGCGCACCCCGCAGCCGCGACAGTGCACGGTGCGACGCGCCCCGCGTCCGTGGGCGGCGACGGCGTCGACGACCACCTCGCCCTGGCACCAGGGGCAGCGCACCGGCGGTGCGGCGAAGGGGTCGGCGACGTAGAGCGCGGGCAGTTCCCGCGCGACCGGCTCGGGCATCGGCATCGGGTGTGTTCCTCCTCACGCCAGGGTAGCCTTGCCGGGCGCCGGCGGGATTCGTGCACGCCGCGACAGAAGCGGCCCTCCGGATTCTTGCGCCGAACTGAACGATCGACCCGTTGGCGGCGACCGGGTGGTGTGATCACCCCACGTGCGGGCTCCCCCGCGACGGGGCTGGGCGGCGCGCACCATGAGCGGGGGCGATCGCTTGGCGAGCGGCGCCGATGGCCTCGCCCGGGCCGGGAGCCTAGCCTCGATGCGGTGACCGACGGGGCCAGAGAGGATCACGACCGGTGAGCATCACCCGACCGACCCGCACCGCCACGCAGCGCCGCGGCCAGTGCCTGCATCTCAGCCCGTGGCCGGCGGCGGTCTCGGTCACCACCCTGGCGGTGCGCGCCACCATCCCGCCGCGGGTGCACCCGGTCACCTGTCCGAGCTGCGCCTTCGATGGCGGCGAACCGGACGCGCCGTTCACCTCGGAGCCCACCGCCGCCTGGCAGCGGGGGATGCGCCCGATCAGCCTCTGACCGGCCCTCAGCCGCCGGCGGGCCGTTCGGCGTGGCCGCCGAACTCCTTGCGCATCGCCGAGAGGATGCGGTCGCCGAAGTCGGCGTGGCCGCGGGAGCTGAAGCGGCCGTAGAGCGCGGCGCTCAGGACGTTGGCGGGCACCCCCTCGTCGACGGCGGCGAGCACCGTCCACCGCCCCTCGCCGGAGTCGGAGACGTGGCCGCCGAAGTCGTCGAGGTGCGGTGAGCCGAGCAGCGCCTTGGCGGTGAGGTCGAGCAGCCAGGAGGCGACCACGCTGCCGCGCCGCCAGACCTCGGCGACCTGGGAGACGTCGATGTCGTACTGGTAGTACTCCGGATTGGTGAGCGGCGCGGTCTCCGCATCGTGCACCGCCTCGCGCTTGCCCACGTTCGCGTGGTGGAGGACGTTGAGCCCCTCCGCGTAGGCCGCCATCAGCCCATACTCGATCCCGTTGTGCACCATCTTCACGAAATGACCGGCGCCGGAGGGTCCGCAGTGCAGGTAGCCGTGCTCCGCCGGGGTGGGGTCGCCGGAGCGACCCGGGGTGCGCTCGGCCTCCCCGACGCCCGGCGCGATGGCGCGGAAGATGGGATCGAGGCGCTGCACCGGCTCGGTCTCGCCGCCGATCATCAGGCAGAAGCCGCGCTCCAGCCCCCAGACGCCGCCGCTGGTGCCGATGTCGAGGTAGTGGATGCCCCGCCCGCGCAGCGCCGCGGCGCGGGCGATGTCGTCGCGGTAGTAACTGTTGCCGCCGTCGATGACGGTGTCGCCGGCGTCCAGGCGCGACGCCAGATCCTCGACGGTGCGCCCGGTGAGCGACGCGGGGACCATGATCCAGGCGGCACGCGGCACCTGGAGCCTGGCCACGAAGGTGTCGAGGGTGTCGGCGCCGATCGCGCCCTCCGACTCGAGCTGGCGCACCACCTCGGGGTTGACGTCGTAGACGACGCACTCGTGCCCGGCTCGCATCAGCCGGCGCACCAGGTTGGCGCCCATCCGCCCCAGGCCGATCATGCCGAGCTGCATCGGAGTCCCTCCCGTGATGGCGCGATCGCGTCGGAGACGGCCATGATGCCAGCGGCCGCGGTGGCGGCGCCGCGATCCTCCCGCGGCGAGCAGTCTCTTCATCCAGGCTTAACCCAGCCGCCGCCGTGGGCAGCCTACATTCGGTCGTCGAGATGACGGGGGACGCCACGCGACTCGGACTGCCGGCACAGGTCGAGGCCTGCCTCTTCGACCTCGACGGCGTGATCACCAAGACGGCGACCGTCCACTTCGCCGCCTGGAAGCAGATGTTCGACGCGTACCTGAGGGCGCGCGCCGAGCGCGACGGCGAGCCGCTGCGGCCCTTCGAGCAGGCCGACTACAACGAGTACGTCGACGGCCTGCCCCGCGAGGACGGGGTGCGCAGCTTCCTGGCGTCGCGCGGCATCCACCTCCCCGAGGGCGGGGACGGCGACCCCGAGGACGCGGAGACCGTCCGGGGACTGGCGACGCGCAAGAACCGGCTGGTGCTGCAGGTGCTCCGCGAGCAGGGCGTCGAGGTCTACCCGGGGTCGGTGCGCTACGTGAAGGCGGTGCGCGACGCCGGCCTGCATCGTGCGGTGGTGTCGTCGAGCGCCAACTGCCGCGAGATCCTCATCGCCGCGGGCATCGAGGACCTCTTCGAGGCGCGAGTCGACGGCATCTCCGCGAAGCGGCTCGGGCTGCGCGGCAAGCCCGCGCCCGACACCTTCCTGGAGGGGGCGCGCGAGCTCGGCGTCGGCGCGGACAGGGCCGCGGTGTTCGAGGACGCCACCGCCGGCGTCGAGGCGGGTCGCGCCGGGGGCTTCGCCTACGTCGTCGGCGTCGACCGCGTCGGCCACGCCGAGGACCTCCTGCATCATGGCGCCGACGTCGTCGTCGAGGACCTCGAGGAGCTGCTGCAGCAGCCGTGATCCCCCATTCCGCCTACACCGTCGACGCCTGGTCCGTCGGCGAGACGCGCATCGACACCGCCATGCTCGCCCAGTCCGAGTCGGTCTTCGCGCTCTCCAACGGGCACATCGGCCTGCGCGGCAACCTCGACGAGGGCGAGCCCCACGGCCTGCCCGGGACCTACCTCAACGGCTTCTACGAGACCCGCCCGCTGCCCTACGCCGAGGCGGGGTACGGCTATCCCGAGGACGGGCAGACCGTGGTCAATGTCACCAATGGCAAGATCATCCGGCTGCTCGTCGACGACGAGCCGTTCGACACCCGCTATGGCCGGCTGCTGAACCACGAGCGGGTGCTCGACCTCCGCGCCGGGATGCTGCGCCGCGAGGTCGACTGGGAGTCGCCGGCGCGCAAGCGGGTGCGTGTCTCCTCGCAGCGGCTGGTGTCGTTCCAGCAGCGCTCGGTCGCGGCGATCTGCTACGACGTCGAGGTCCTCGAGCCCACCCGCATCGTCGTCCAGTCGGAGCTGGTGGCCAACGAGCCGATGCCGCCGATGTCGCGCGACCCGCGGGCCGCGGCGGCGCTGGCGGCGCCGCTGGTGTCGGAGCTCTACGTCGCCCGCGAATGGCGCGCGATGCTCGCCCACCGGACCCGTGCCAGCGGGCTGCGCATGGCCGCGGGGATGGACCACGAGATCGAATGCGAGCAGCGCCTCGGCACCCAGATCGAGAGCGGCGAGGACCTCGCCCGGCTCACCGTCACCAGCGACCTCGAGCCCGGACAGAAGCTGCGCATCGTCAAGTACCTCGCCTACGGCTGGTCGAGCCGTCGCTCCCTCGCCTCGGTTCGCGACCAGGTCGACGCCGCCGTCGCCGAGGCGAAGCACACCGGCTGGGAGAAGCTGGAGGCCCAGCAGCGCGCGTACCTCGACGCCTTCTGGGAGAACGCCGACGTCGAGCTCGAGGGCGACGCCGAGCTGCAGCAGGCGGTGCGCTTCGCCCTGTTCCACACCATGCAGTCGGGCGCGCGTGCGGAGCGGCGCGCCATCCCCGCCAAGGGGCTGACCGGCCCCGGCTACGACGGCCATGCCTTCTGGGACACCGAGACCTTCGTGCTCCCGGTGCTCACCTACACGTCGCCCGCCGCGGCCGGCGACGCCCTGCGCTGGCGCCATTCGATCATCGACCTCGCCCGCGAGCGCGCCCGGCTGCTCACCTTTCAGGGGGTGGCCTTCCCCTGGCGCACCATCCGCGGCCACGAGTGCTCGGCGTACTGGCCGGCGGGCACCGCCGCCTTCCACATCAATGCCGACATCGCCGACGCGGTGGCACGCTACGACGCCGCCACCGGCGATGAGGAGTTCATGCGCGAGGCCGGGGTCGAGCTGCTCGTCGAGACCGCCCGGCTCTGGCGCTCGCTCGGCCACCACGACGCCGATGGGATGTTCCGCATCGACGGCGTCACCGGCCCCGACGAGTACAGCTCGCTCGCCGACAACAACATCTACACCAACCTGATGGCGCAGAAGAACCTGTACGCCGCCGCCGAGGCCGCGGAGCGCTACGGCGACCGCGCCCAGGCGCTCCAGATCGACCACGAGGAGACGGCGAGCTGGCGGGATGCGGCCAAGACCATGTACATCCCCTACGACGAGCGGCTGCGCGTGCATCCCCAGTCGGAGGGGTTCACCAACCACCAGGTGTGGGACTTCGCCCACACCCCGGAGGAGAACTACCCGCTGCTCCTCCACTACCCCTACTTCGACCTCTACCGCAAGCAGGTGGTCAAGCAGGCCGACCTGGTGCTCGCCATGCACCTGCGCGGCGATTTCTTCAAGGACGACGACAAGGCGCGCAACTTCGCCTACTACGAGGCGCTCACCGTCCGCGACTCCTCGCTCTCCGCGTGCACCCAGGCGGTGATGGCGGCCGAGGTCGGCCACCTCGACCTCGCCTACGACTACTTCGCCGAAGCGGCCCTCATGGACCTCGACGACCTCGAGCACAACACCGCCGACGGGGTCCACATCGCCTCGCTCGCCGGCGCCTGGCTCGCCGCGGTCGGCGGCTTCGGCGGCATGCGCGACCACGGCGGCCGCCTCAGCTTCGCCCCGCGGCTGCCCCCGGCGCTGTCCCGGATGGCCTTCGGGGTGATCTTCCGCGGCCGCCGGCTCCGGGTCGAGGTCACCCACGAGGAGGCTCGCTACCGCCTCACCGCCGGCGACCCGCTCGACATCACCCACCACCGCACCCCGCTCCGGGTCACCGCGGACGGGGACCAGAGCATGCCGATCCCCGACGCGCCCGCCCGCCACCGGCCCAGCCAGCCGGCGGGACGGCAGCCGGCGCGCCGCCGCGCGCCCCTGCGCTCGGTCGCCGCCGCCGCCGCCGCGCTACCATCAGTCTCCTCATTGAACCCAGGCACATGAGGAGCGCGCGACGTGTTGTACGCGGAGGGTCCCACGACCGAGGCTGAGGTCCACGTCGCCGCGCCGCCGGCCGCGGTGTGGCCGCTGGTGTGCGACATCGACCTCCCCGGGCGCTTCAGCTCGGAGTTCGTCCGCGGCGAGTGGGGCGAGACCGGCGGTCCGGCGCTCGGCGCCACCTTCACCGGCCACAACCACCACGACGCGGTCGGCGACTGGCACACCCCCTGCACCGTCGTCGAGTACGAGCCCGAGCGGCGCTTCGCCTGGGCGGTCGGCGACCCCGAGCACCCCTCCGCGCTCTGGCGCTTCGAGCTCGAGC
Source organism: Candidatus Dormiibacterota bacterium (assembly GCA_036269455.1). Taxonomy (GTDB): domain Bacteria; phylum Chloroflexota; class Dormibacteria; order Aeolococcales; family Aeolococcaceae; genus CF-96. Next base: position 7,315 of record DATARS010000216.1, read on the forward strand.
CCGACCGGTCCGGGACCCGGCTGCGTCAGTGGATGCGCCTCGGCCCAGGGCGCACCCTGCTCAACTCGGCGATCGAGCGGATGCCCGAGAAGGAGGAGCGGATCATCGACCGCCGCCTCGCCGAGCACCGGGCCAACATGGAGGCGACTGTCCGGGGCATCAAGGAGCTGGTCGAGGAGAGCCGCCCCTGATGCGGGTCTCCGTCCAGTTCGCCGTCGAGCAGGCGCCCTGGCCCGAGCTCGTCGACTACGTCGTCGAGGCCGAGCGCCTCGGCGCCGAGCTCTGCTGGGTCGCCGAGGCCTGGGGCGGCGACGCGGTCACCCCGATCGGCTTCCTCGCGGCGCGCACCGAGCGGATGCGCTTCGGCTCGGGGATCATGCAGCTCGGCGCGCGCACCCCGGCGCTCACCGCGATGACCGCGCTCACCCTCGCCCGGATCACCGGCGACCGCTACTGCCTCGGGCTGGGCGCCTCGGGACCGCGGGTGATGGAGGGCCTCCACGGCGTCCGCCACGGCAACGCCGCGGGCAGGATGCGCGAGACCGTCGAGATCGTCCGGCTCGCCCTCGCCGGCGAGCGCCTCGAGCACGCCGGCAGGCACTTCCCGCTGCCGCTCCCCGACGGCGAGGGGGCGGCGCTGCGGCTGGCCCTCCCCGCCAACCCCGCGATCCCGATCTACCTCGCCACCCTCTCGCCACGGATGCTCGAGCTCACCGGCGAGATCGCCGACGGCTGGCTGGGGACGAGCTTCGTCCCCGAGGCGGCGTCGACCTCGCTCGAGCCGCTCGCCGCCGGCGCCGCCCGGGCCGGCCGCAGCCTCGCCGACCTCGACATCTGCCAGGGGGCCGAGGTGGCCTTCGGCGACGACGTCGAGGAGATGGTGGCGCGGCGCAAGCCGGGGATGGCCTTCAGCCTCGGTGGGATGGGCTCGGCGGCCACCAACTTCTACAACCGCGCCTACGCGCGCCAGGGGTGGGAGGAGGCGGCCGCCGAGGTGCAGCGGCTCTGGGTCGCGGGCCGGCGCGACGAGGCGGCGGCGCGGGTGCCCGACGACATGGTGCTCGCCACCACCCTGATCGGCACCGAGTCGATGGTCCGCGAGCGGCTGCGGCGCTGGGCCGACGCCGGGGTCACCACCGTGCGCCTCTACCCGGCGGGCGACACCCTCGGCGCGCGGCTGGCGACCCTCGCGCGCGCGATCGAGATGATCCGCGAGATCGCGGTGAGCCACGCGTAGACTGAGGAGGTGTCGGCGCCCGCCTCGGTCGTGACCCGCCGCTCGCCCTCACGGCGAGCCCCGGTCGCCCCTGCGCCGGCGCCGCCGGAGGCCCCGCTCCCCATTCCGGCGCCGGTCGTCGGCGCCCCGCCGGCGCGCGGCTGGCTGGTCTCGCTGATGGTGGTGGTCATCGGCATGTTCATGGCGGTGCTCGACACCAGCATCGTCAACGTCGCCATCCCCCACATCCAGACCCAGTTCGGCGGCTCGAACGACGACGTCCAGTGGGTGGTCACCGCCTACACGCTCTCGATGGGCGTGGTCGTCCCGGTGAGCGGGTGGCTCGGAGATCGCTTCGGGCTGCGCCGGATCTACAACCTCGCGCTCGTGCTCTTCGTCGCGGGCTCGGCGCTCTGCGGGCTCGCGTGGAGCCTCAACATCCTCATCGTCTTCCGCATCCTCCAGGCGATCGGCGGAGGGCTGCTGCCGGCGATCTCGATGGCGATGGTCTACCGGATCGCCCCGCGCGAGCGCATCGGCATGGCCATGGGCCTGTACGGCCTCGGCATCGTCTTCGCCCCCGCGCTCGGGCCGCTGCTCGGCGGCTACCTCGTCCAGTACGTCGACTGGCGGCTGATCTTCTACATCAACGTCCCCATCGGCGTCCTCGGCCTCGTCTCCGCCATCGCGATCCTGCCCCGCTTCCGGTCGGGCACCGAGAACCGGCTCGACGCGCTCGGGTTCGCGACGATCTGCACCAGCCTCTTCTCGCTGCTGCTCGCCCTCTCCGAGGGGTCGAACTGGGGCTGGACCTCGTACCGGGTGCTCGGCCTCTTCACCGTCGGAGGCCTGACGATGGCGCTCTTCGTCGTCGTCGAGCTCTCGGTCGAGCAGCCGATGCTCGACGTCCGCCTCTTCCGCTACTGGGCGTTCACCAACTCGACGCTGCTCATCGGCATCCTGATGGCCGGCCTCTTCGCGGGGTTCTTCTACGTGCCCCTCTTCATCCAGGAGGGCCAGGGAACCGGCGCCTTCGACACCGGCCTCATCCTCCTGCCCTCCGCGCTCGTCACCGCGGTGCTGATGCCGATCAGCGGCCGGCTCTACGACATGGTGGGATCACGCTGGCCCGCGTCGATCGGGCTGCTCATCACCGCCTACGGGACCTATCTGATGCACAACCTCGGACCCGACACCAGCCGCGGCCAGGTGGTCCTCTGGATGTCGGTGCGCAGTCTCGGGATGGGGCTGGCGATGATGCCGATCATGACCGGGGCGATGGCGGTGATCCCGACCGCCAAGGTGGCCCGGGCGAGCGCCATGAGCAACATCGTGCAGCGCAGCTCCGCGGCCCTCGGCCTGGCGGTGCTCACCTCGGTGCTCACCTCGCAGCAGGCGCAGCAGCTGGCCGGGCGTGCGGCCCTCGTCCCCGCGGTCTCCCCGGGCTCGACCTCACTGCAGGGGGTGGCGAACAGCGGCACCCAGGGGGTGCTCGGGCTGGTGCGGGGCACCCAGGTGTGGGTCTTCGGCAACGCCATCGACGACCTGTTCCTGCTCACCGCGGGGATCACCGCGATCGGGGTGCTCCTCGCCGTGATGCTTCCCAACGCGCCGGCGCGGAGAGCCGGCGGGGGTCCGGTCCCCACCGACTGACCCCCCGCCGTCAGTTGCGGTGGATCTTCACCGTGCAGCTCATCCCCGGCACCAGGTGGAGACCCTTGGTGTCGTTGATCACGATCTTCACCGGGATCTCCTGGGTCACCTTCTGGAAGTTGCCGGTGGAGTTGCTCTGGGGGAGCAGCGAGAACACCGACGCAGCCGCGCCCTCGAGCTGCTGGACGGTCCCGACCAGCGGGGTGCTGAAGGCGTCGACGAGGATGTCGGCGGTCTGCCCGGGATGGATGTCGCCGACCGCGGTCTCGTCGACACGGGCGGTCACGAAGACCTGGTTGAGGTCGTAGGCGGTGGCGAGGGTGCTGCCCTGGGTGACCTGGTCGTTGGGCAGCGCGTGCTCGGCGGCGACGACGCCGTCCTGGGGGGCGCGGATGGTCAGCATCGGGTTGACACCGCTGCCGCTGCCGAGGCGCAGGGTGGCGATGACGTCGCCGGCGCTGAAGGAGGAGCCGAGCTGGCCCTTCCAGGTCAACAGGGTGCCGGTCGCCGGGGCGGTGATCACGATCTGGTCGCCGTCGATGTTGGCGTTGTCGGTGCTGATGAACTGCCGCGCCGTGGTCAGGTACGAGTAGGTGAAGGCGATGCCGATCAGCACCGCGAGAGTGGCGATCGCGGCGATGGCGATCAGCCGGGTGCGGCGGCTCATGCGCCCGCCTCCGGCCGGCGGCGCCACCTCGACGGGCGGCGGCGGGGGCGGTGCGGGTGCTGCTGCCCGCGTGGCCGGCGGCCGCCGGGTGCGGGTGGTCCGGGGCCGCTCGCTCGCGGGCCGGCCGGTCAGCTCGCCTTCGTCTTCTGCCATCTGCTCATCCCTTCCTGCGTCGTGCCGGGGACTATCCCCGGGGGGTGCCGTTGGTGTCCTGGGTCATCGACCGGGTCAGCGCCCTGAGCCCGCGCAGCAGCGCCTCGAGCTCATCCTCCTCGAGCCGCAGCAGGCTCAGGTGGAGCATTTTGGAGCTTCCCTCGCGCAGTGTGGTGACCAGCCGCTCGCCCGCGGGGGTGAGCTCGGCGAGGGTGCGCCGGCGGTCGCCGACGTCCTCGCGACGGGCCACATAGCCGCCGCTGACCAGCGCCTCGACCAGGGTGCTCGCCGTGGGGAGGCTGACCCCGAGCTCGCGGGCCAGCCCGCCGATGGTCAGCGGGCCGTTGCAGGCAATCCCGAAGAGCGCCTTGAGCCGCGGCATCGACAGCTGCAGCCGGCTCCACTCCGGGGTGGACAGGGTCTGGCGGAAGACCACCCGCTGCAGGTCGATCGCTTCTTCGACAAGCGATTCCAGCGACGTCTGTCCCGCGAAGGTTTCCGACTGCAACATGGTTATACGAGCATAAAGCATCGTTCAGGCGGGCGCCTGACGCAACACGATGCTCGGGTTCGCCGTCCCCATCGGGCGGCGACGCGACTGGGAAGGAAGGGAGCTGAACTCTGTGGCAGGACGGATTCGTTCCGGTGCTTCGGCCTCGCGAGCGCTGACCGCCATCGTCGTGGTGGTCGCCCTGGTGATCGTGGGCCTCGTTCTTCGCGGCTTCATGACGTCGGCTCCGATCGTCGCGCCGACGCTGCGGACCGCGGTGGTCACACGCGACACGGTGCGCACCGTCGCCTCCGAGACGGGAACCCTGGTTCCGGTACAGCAGCAGAACGTCAACTTCCGCCAGGCGGGCCAGCTCACCGACGTCGCGGTCAAGGTCGGCGACAGGGTCAAGGCCGGCCAGGTGCTGGCGAAGATCGACGATCGCGCGCTCCAGAACTCCCTCGCCCAGGCGCAGAAGCGCCAGCAGTCGGACCAGTCGAACCTCAACGCGACGCTCACCGGCAACGCGGTGCAGACCGCGCAGCACCAGGTCGACGCCGCGAGGATCGCCCTCGCCAACACCCAGCGGCAGGCCGATCTCACCAACCAGCAGGACGCCGTCACCGTCGCCCAGGACCAGGCCTTCGTCGCCCGTGACGCCCAGGTGCTGGCGAAGGACCAGGGCGCGCTGAACCACGACACCAGCCTCTTCGACCACGACCGCTCCCTGCTCGACTCCGACACCAACCAGCTCCAGAAGGACCAGGCGATCGTCGCCGGGGACCAGGCCCAGGTCGCCAAGGACGAGGGCCGGGTCGCGGTCGACCAGACCCGCCTCCAGCAGGACCAGGGCAAGGTGCAGGCGGACTGCCCGCCGACCATCCCCGGGCCGCCGAGCGCGACCTGCACCGCCGACCAGAACGCGGTCAAGAACGACCAGGACCGGCTGAACTCCGACCAGAAGCAGCTGGCCTCCGACCAGAAGCAGCTGGCCCTCGACCAGGCGCCGCTCGCCCAGGACCAGGCCCAGGTGCAGATCGACACCACCGCGCTCAACGTCGACGCCGGCCAGATGAGCCAGGACCGCGGCCTGGTCGCCCAGGACGGCACCAAGGTCGAGCAGGACCAGAGCGTGCTCCGCGCCGACCTGCAGAAGCAGGCCGCCGACAGGGTCGCCGGCGAGCGCGCCGTGAACGACGCCCAGGCCGCCCTCCAGTCGGCCGAGGACGCGCTCGCCGCTCAGACCAGCCTGCGCCCGAACACGATCGCCGGCCAGCAGGCCGTCGTCGCCTCGGACGCGGCCGCGGTCGACTCCGCGAAACAGTCGGTCGAGGAGGCCACCCTGGTCGCCCCCGTCGCCGGCACCGTGGCCAGCATCAACGGCGCCCCCGGTGAGCCCG
>DATARS010000217.1:0-26130 GCA_036269455.1 Candidatus Dormiibacterota bacterium
CTGGTGGAGCCAGGGGGGCTCGAACCCCCGACCTCTTGCATGCCATGCAAGCGCTCTCCCAGCTGAGCTATGGCCCCGCCCCGGATGATACCGACGCCGGTCACGCCTGCGTGCGCCATCCTCGTCCGGTGATGGTCCGTCGCCGTCCCCTCCAGGGTGTGGCGGATGCAGTGGCCGGGGCCTTTGGGCGTTCCGCACCACGGTGTTTGCAAACGGCGCGACCGATGGGAGACAATCGGCGTGGCAGGCTGCGTCCAATGCGCGCGCGCTGACGCGACCAGAGACCTCACTTCCCCGCGCGCTCCATGGGGGGCTGACAGCACATGGCTCGCACGCGTACCACCACGACTCGCACCCCGCGCACCACGGCCCGCAGTCGGCGTGATGCCGGACAGGGGTCGGTGCTGGTCCAGACCGCCGAGCGGATGGTCGGGCAGATCGAGGCCCTGGTCTCGGAGATCGAGGCGCTCCGCGCCGACAACGAGGGGCTCCGGGCCGAGCTGCGCGACGCCGTCTCGATGCTCGAACGCGCCAGCAAGGCGCTGGGGGACGCGGGGACGGCGGGCCGGCGCGGCCGCCGGCGCACCGGGGCGGCCGAGCCGGCCACGGTCCGCGGGGTCCGTCGCGCCGGGGTCCGGGCGGCGGCCCCCCGGGTGCGGCGCACACGGGGCCGGGCCACCCCGGAGGGGGTCACCCCGCAGGTCGTCCACGCGGTGATCGCCAAGATCGGTGGTGAGGCCACCGCGGCGGAGATCGCCGCCGAGATCACGCGCAACGGCGTGCCCGTCTCGGGCCGCGCGGTGCGCTTCCTCGCCGAGCGGGCGGGAGCCCAGACCGTCGTCGGCGAGGACGGCCAGCGCCGCTACCGGGTCTAGCCTCCGCCGCGTCGCGGCGACCGGCCCGGGCCCACTTGCGCGTGGGCCCGCGGCCTCGCTACTCTACAAATCAGTATGTTCTCCAATGAAGGAAGTCTGAACCGTGTAGTGCTGGCGGCGGCGGTGGCCGGGCTCGGCGCCCTGCTCGCGGTGGCGGCGCTGCTGACCCACTCGGGATCCGCCGCCGGAGGTGCGCCGGTCGCGGTCGCCGCCGGGCAGCCGCTCGAGCCGGCGCCGCAGGAGCAGGCGCTGGTCCACGTCAGTGGCGCCGTCGCCCACCCCGGCCTGTTCCGGCTCAGCCCCGCCGCCCGGGTGGCCGATGCCGTCGCCGCCGCCGGAGGGATCACCGCCGACGCCGATCCGGGACGTCTCCCCGACCTCGCCGCCCGCGTCCACGACGGCCGTCAGGTCAACGTGCCCTACCGTCGCGCCGGCGCCGGTGGGGGCGTGGCCGCCGCCGGCCGGCTCGACCTCAACACCGCGTCGGTGGAGGAGCTGCGCACCGTGCCGGGGATGCCCGCAGGGCTCGCCGAGGCGATCGTCGAGGCGCGCGACCAGTGGGGTCCGTTCACCGCGCTCTCGGAGCTGCGCCAGCGCCTCGACGTCGACCCCGCGACCGTCGCCGGGCTCCGGGCCTACCTGGTGGTGCGGCGGTGAGTGCGGCGCACGCGGCCGGCCAGGTGCCCGTCGTGCTGGTCGGCGGCGCCTTCGCCGCCGGGCTCTCCGTCGAGGTGGCCGGCTCGCCGCCCGCCGCCATCCCGGCGGTGCTGGCGCTCGCCGGGGGTGCGGTGGGGGTCGTGGCGGCCGCGTTCGGCTCGAGGAGATCGGTGGCGTGGTGGGCCCTCGCCGCCGCCGCCCTGCTCGCCGCGGCCGGCGGGATGGTCCGCGGCGCGGTGTCGACGACCGCCGCCGGGCTGCCCGTCGCCGCCGGCGCGGTGGTGCTCGAGGGCACCGTGCGCGGCGTCCCGGCGACCCACCGGAGCGAGGAGCTCGTCGTCGTCGACGCCGAGCGCCTCGCCGGGGCCGGAGGCGAGACCCGGGTCGCCGGCGGGGTGCTCGCGGCGGTGGTCGGTCACCCCGACCTCGGCCCCGGCGACCGGGTGCGGCTCGAGGCCACCGCCCTGCGGCGGCCCGGCGAGCGGCCGGGCGCCACCTCGGCGGCGGCGCTCCAGCGCGACGGCGTGGCGGCGGTGGCGGTCGCGCCCCGCGTGCAGCGCATCGCGGCGGGGGGACCGGGGGTGGCGCGCGCCCTCGGCGCGGTGCGTCGTCACCTCGCCGCCGGGGTGGCGACGGCGCTGCCGCCCGGTGCCGCGGCGGTCCTCCTGGAGATCGCCTTCGGCATCCACGCCGCGGTCCCGGCCGACACCGCGGCGGCGCTCCGCGACTCCGGGCTCATCCATCTGGTCGCGACCTCGGGATTGAAGGTCGCGATCATGGTGGGGCTGCTGACCCGGCTGGCCGTCGGCGTGGGGCTGTCGCCCCGGCGGCGGCTGCTGATCACCGGCCCGGCGGTCGCCGCCTACGTCGCGATCGCCGGTGGCGGGGCGGCTGCGGCACGGAGCGCCCTGATGGCGGGCGCGGGGCTGGCGCTGGGGGGCACCGGCCGCCGGGTGCGCCCGCTGGCGCTGCTCGCCCTGACCGCCGCCGCGCTGCTCGCCGTCGAGCCGCGGCTCTGCACCGACGTGGGCTTCCAGCTCTCCTTCCTCGGCACCCTCGGCATCCTGCTGCTCGCCGGTCCCCTGACGGCGCGGCTGCCTGGCCCGCGCTGGCTCGCCGAGCCCTTCGCGGTCACCGTGGCCGCCCAGCTCGCGACGTTCCCGGTGATGGCGTCCACCTTCGGAGTGCTGTCCCTCGTCGCCCCGGTCGCCAACGCCCTGGTGATCCCCGCGCTCCCGCTGCTCGTGGTCCTCGCCTGGGCGGGCGCCGGCCTGGCACTGGTCGCGCCGGCACTGGGCTGGCCGCCGCTCACCGCCGCCGGGCTGATGGCCGGCGCCGTCGAGATCGTGGCCCGGGGGCTCGCCGCCCTGCCCCTGGCGGCGCTGCATCTCGGCAGCTGGCCCCGCGCCTGGACCTGGGCGCTCCTCGCCGGGCTGGTCGGCGGCGGTCTCGGCGCCGCGGCCGCCCGCCGCTCGCCATGGCGGCACGGCGTCGCCGGCGCCGGGGCGGTCCTCGCCGCGGTGGCCGCGCTGGTGCTCGTCAGCCGTCCCGACGGCCGGCTCCACGTCACCGTGCTCGACACCGGCGGCTCGGCGGCGACGCTGGTGCGCGCCCCCGACGGCGGCACCGCGCTCGTCGACGGCGGCTCCGACCCGGCCCGGCTCCTCGCCGCTCTGGGGCGCGAGCTGCCGCCCCTCACCCGTGGCCTCGACCTGGTGGTGCTGAGCGGCGGCGACCGCAGTACCGTCGCCGGGCTGGCCGGGCTCGCCGGCGGGTACCGGGTCGGGGCGGTGGTGGTCCCCGGGGTGGCGCTGGGGCACGGCGCCGAGCAGGCGGTCGACGACCTGCGCCGGGCGGGGGCGGCGGTGACGCGGGTGACCCCCGGCGGCGACTGGAGCTGGCACGGGGTCCGCTGGCGGCTGCTCCTCGCCGCCGCCGGCGATCCCGGTCCCGTCGCCGGAGCGCTCCAGCTCGCGGGTGGCGGCGGCGCCGCCCTCCTCCTCGGCGCCCTGCCGCCCTCCGGGCAGGAGGAAATCGCCGCGGTGGTGGGCCCGAGCCTCGCCTCCGACCTGGTCGTCAGCCCCGCCCGGGGCGTGATCGCGCCGGCGCTGCTCGACGCGGTGCGGCCGCGGCTGCTCGCGGTGCCGAGCGCGCGGGCCCCACGGCCCACGGCGGGCGAGCAGGTGGCGATGCGCTCCACCGCCCTCGACGGCAGCCTCGAGTACGTCGGCGGACCTGGGGGGCTCGCCCCCGCATGAGCACGGACCGCCGCGGAGACCACCTTTAATGCGGGGGATGGCGCTGGCAGCCGACGCACTCCTCGACGGGCTCCGCCGCCACTTCGGACACGACCGCTTCCGGCCGGGACAGCGCGAGGTGGTCGAGGCGGTGATCGACGGCCGCGACGCCATGGTGGTCATGCCCACCGGCGGCGGCAAGTCGCTCTGCTATCAGCTCCCCGCGGTGCTCACCGAGGCGCCCACGGTGGTGGTCTCGCCGCTGATCGCGCTGATGAAGGACCAGATCGATGCCCTCGAGCAGCTCGGTGTCGCGGCGGCCGCGCTCCACTCCAACCTCGACCCGCGCGAGCAGCGGCAGATCGAGCACGCCTACCGGGTGGGCGCGCTCCGGCTCCTCTACGTCGCCCCCGAGCGGCTGGTGCGCCCCGACCTGCGCGCCCTGCTCGAGGAGAACCGCCCGTCGCGCATCGTCGTCGACGAGGCGCACTGCATCTCCGAATGGGGCCACGACTTCCGCCGCGACTACCTGCGCATCGGCGAGGTGGCCGCGGCGCTCGCCCCGGTGCAGCTGGTCGCCTGCACCGCCACCGCGACCGCGGCGGTGCGGACCGACATCGGCGCGCGGCTGGGGCTGCGCCAGCCCTTCGAGGCGGTCCACGGCTTCGCCCGCCCCAACCTCCACCTCGCCGCCGAGCGCGTGCGCGACGAGAAGAGCAAGCTCGAGCGCATCGTGCAGCTCGTCGATCCCGGCGACGGGCACACCATCGTCTACGCGGGCACCCGGGCCCGGGCGACGACCCTGGCGACGCTGCTCGGCAGCCGCCACCCGACGATGCTCTACCACGCCGAGCTCGGCGCCGCGGAGCGCACCCGCGCCCAGGAGCGGTTCGCCGGCGGCGAGGTCCGCGTCGCGGTGACCACCTCGGCCTTCGGCATGGGCGTCGACATCGCCACGGTCCGCCAGGTCATCCACGCCGGGCTGCCGCTCTCGCTCGAGGAGTACTACCAGCAGGCCGGCCGCGCCGGCCGCGACGGGCTGCCGGCGACCTGCGTGGTGGTCCACGCCCCCGCCGACCGCCGGCTCCCCGAGTTCTTCATCGAGACCGCGCATCCCGACGCCGCCACCATCGGCGCGGTCCACCGCTCGCTCGTCCACGAGGGATACGACCCCGGGGCGTGGCGGCTCGTGGTGAGTCGCGATCCCCTGGTCCGCACCCTCCCTGATCGCGCCGGCGACACCGCCCGCGAGCTGCTCCGCGACGCCGGCGCCATCGCCGGCGGGGTGGCGGTGGAGATGCCGGCCCACCGCATCCCCGTCGACCACGGCCGGGTGGCCGCCCACCGCCGGGCCGCGCTGGCCCGCTTCGAGCGGCTGCTCGACTACCTCGCCGGGCGGGCCTGCCGCCACGCCGACGTGGTCGAGTACTTCGGCGAGGACGCCGGCGACGTCATCTGCGGCGACCGCTGCGACGTCTGCACCGGCACCGGTGCGGTGACCGGTCCGCGGCTCGACCCCACCCCGGTGCGCCAGGCGCTGAGCGCCGCCGCCCGGCTGCGCGGGCGGGTGGGCATGGCCAAGCTGGCGCGCGTCCTGGTCGGCTCGCAGAGCCGCGAGATCGCCGCCGTCGCCGACATCCCCACCTTCGGCGCGCTTCGCGCCTGGCGGGAGGAGGACGTCCGCGAGCTGCTCCGCCGCCTCGACGATGCCGGGGCGCTGCGGGTCGCCGGCTCGCCCTACCCGATCGTCGAGATCACCCCGCTCGGGGTCGAGGCGATGCGGGGCGAGCGCGAGCTGGAGATCGCCGACCCGCGGCCGCAGCGCCGGGCCGGGCCGCGAGGCACGGCCTCCGCCGGCGCCGACGAGCTCGACGCCGCCGACCGGGAGGTGTTCGAGCGGCTGCGCCGCTGGCGCGCCGAGCAGTCGAAGCGCGATGGCGTCGCCGCCTACATCGTCTTCCGCGACCGCACCCTCGAGGAGCTCGCCCGGCGCCGGCCGACCAGCACGGCCGAGCTGCTCGAGATCTCCGGGATCGGCGACTCCAAGGCATCCAGGTACGGCGAGGCGCTCCTCGGGCTGCTCGCGGCCTGGACCGAGGCATCGTGACCCCCGCCCCCGCCGAGCTCATCCTCATCCATGGCGACGAGCGCTTCCTCGTCGACCGCGAGGCCCGCGCCTGGCTGGCGGCCGCCCGCGCGGTGACCGCGAGCGAGTTCAGCATCGAGGTGCTCGACGCCCCCGCCAAGCTGGACGGGCTCCGCCGCAGCCTCATCGAGGTGCCGTTCCTCGACGCCCGCCGGCACGTGCTGGTGCGCGATCCGCCGCAGCTCTCCGAGCGGGCCCGGCGCGGGGCGGACAGCGCCGAGGCGCTCGCCGCCGCGCTGGAGACGCGGGCTCCCACCACGTCGGTCTGCCTGGTGGCGCACACCAAGGTGACACCCGCGAACCCGGTGCTCAAGGCGGTGCAGCGCCTTCGGGGGCGGATCTCCGAGCACGTCCCGCCGCGCGGACGGGAGCTGCGCGGCTGGGTCGAGCGCCGCGTCACCGAGCGGCGGCTGCGCCTGCCCCGCGGCGCCGTCGATCACCTGCTCCTGGTGGTCGGCGCCGACCTCGGCCGCATGGAGAACGAGCTCGACAAGCTCGCCGCCCGTTCCGCCGGAGGGGCGGCGCCGACCCTCGAGGACGTCCGCATCCTCGCCGGGGGGATGGAGCAGCTCGCCGCCTGGGACGTGGTCGAGCGGCTGCTCACCCCGCCGCCGGGGCGCGGCGCCGCGGCGGTGGTGGCGCTCATCGACGACTGGGTCTCACCGATCTACCTGCTCTCGGTGGTCGCCGGCCAGCTCCGCGAGGTGCTCGCCGCCTCCGAGGTGCTCGCCGCCGGCGGCGGCGCCACGGCGGTGGCATCGCGGCTTGGCCTGCCGCCCTGGCGCGCCGAGCGGTTGGTGCGCTGGGCGGCGCGGGTGCGACCCGAGCAGCTCGTCGACTGGCTGCGGCAGCTCCAGCGGCTCGACGCCGGGGTGAAGGCGGGTGAGCTCGACGACGCGTCAGGGCTGCAGGCCTTCGTCCTGCGTGCCGGCGGGGAGCTGGCCGGCTCCGGGCACGGAGCGCGCCCGGGCTAGGACTTGGTGGTCTTGGTCGCCCTGGGCTTGGTGGGAGCCTTCGCCGCCGCCTGCTTCGCCGCGGTGGCCTTCGCCGCGGCCGGCTTCGCCGCCGACTTGCCCTTGGTCTGGCGCGCCCGGCCCTTCTCACCGCCCATGGCGGCGGCGCGGGCCGTGGCCTCGTCGCCGGCGGCGGCGGCGGTGACCAGCCGGTGGGCCATCGCCATCAGCCGCGACTTGCGGCGGTCGGCGTTGTTGCGGTGGAGGATGCCCTTCTCCGCGGCGCGGTCGAGGGCGCGGACCGCGGCGAGCACCTGCTCCTGGCTGTCGACGGCCGGCAGGGTGCCGAGCAGCGAGCGGCGCGCCTTGGTGATCGAGGTGCGCACGGCCGAGCGGACCGCCCGGTTGCGGATGTGCTTGCGCTCGTTCGAACGGATCCGCTTGCGAGCGGAGCGAGAGTTGGCCACGTGACTCCTCAGATCAGGGCGCGCGTCGGCAGGTGCGCGACCGGCCGCGGGAGTATAGCAGGGGCTTCTCGCACGGGCCGAGAGGCGACAGGCCCGGCCCCGCTCCCGGTACCGTCGATTCCGTGATCGTCGTGCCCGCGCCCGCGAAGGTGAACCTCGCCCTCGAGGTGACCGGCCGCCGCCCCGACGGCTACCACGACATCGCCACCGTGATGGTGACCGTCGACTGGCACGACCTCGTCGGGCTGCGCCTCTCCCCGGGAACCGGCGAGGTGCGGCTCCGGCTCACCGGCCCCTGTGCCGAGGGCGTGCCCGCGACCGCCGAGAACCTGGCAGCGCGCGCCGCCGCCGCGCTCGTCGCCCTCGCCGGCGGCGGGCTCGACGCCGACGTCTGGCTCGACAAGCGGCTGCCCACCGCGGCGGGTCTCGGCGGCGGCTCGGCGGACGCTGCCGCGGTGCTCCGCGCCGGCGCCCGGCTGCTCCGCGGGACCCCCGCCGGGCCGGCCCCCGCCGCGCTCGAGGAGGCGGCGGGGGCGCTGGGGAGCGACGTCCCCGCCGCCCTCGCCGGCGGCGCGGTGCTCGCCACCGGCCGGGGAGAGCGGCTGCGGCGGCTGCCCTGCCCGCCGCTGCACCTCGCCGTCGCCGTCGCCGGCGCCTCGTCGACGGCGGCGTCGTACGCCGCGCTCCGCGACGCCGAGCGCCATGGCGACGGCCGCGCCGGCCGGGTCGCCGACCGCCTCGCCGCCGGCCTCGCCCCCGGTCCGGGCGACTGCGGGAGCGCCCTCGAGGCCGCCGCCTGTCGCGCCGCCCCGATGCTCGGCGACCGGCTCTGCCGCCTCCGGGCCCGGATCGGGGCGGACTGGTACGTCACCGGCAGCGGCGGCGCCGTCTTCGCGATCGCCGCCTCGGCGGACGAGGCCGAGGGGCTCGCCGCCGCCGCGCGCGCCGCCGGTTTCCCCGCGCGGGGCTGCCTCACCCAGGCGGCGGCGGGGACAGCATGAGGCCCGACCCGCGCCTCGGCGCCGCCGTCCTCGCCGGCAAGCTCGCCGCCACCGCCAGCCGCGGGCTGCGCCGCGGCGGGGGAACCACGGTCCCCGGCGACGTCGCCCTCGCCATCGACCCGGCGGTCCTCGCCAAGCTCGGCGCCGCCCTTCCCCGTGGGAGCGTGCTCGTCACCGGCACCAACGGGAAGACCACGACCACCGGGCTGATCGCGGCGATGCTGGAGGCCGGCGGCGAGCGGGTGCTGACCAACGCCAGCGGCGCCAACCTCGTCTTCGGACTGGTGGCGGCGGCGGTGGCGCAGGCGCGTCCCTGGGGCCGGGCGCGCACCGAGCGGGCGGTCTTCGAGGTCGACGAGCTCTCGCTGGAGCGCGCCGTCGTCGAGCTCCGCCCCCGCCTGGTGGTGGTGCTCAACCTGCTCCGCGACCAGCTCGACCGTTCCGGCGAGCTGGAGACCACGGCGCGGCGCATCGGCGAGGGGCTGCGGCGCCTCCCCGAGGGCGCGCGCATCGTCGCCAACGCCGACGACCCCCTGGTGGTGGCGCAGACCGAGGGACTGCCCGGGGTCGTGTACGTGGGCATCGACGCCGACGACCAGCTCCTCCCCGGCCTCCCCCACGCCGCCGACGCGCGCAGCTGCCCGCGCTGCGGCGCGCCGCTGCACTTCGACCGCGTGGTTCTGGCCCACTGTGGCACGTACCACTGCACCGGCTGCGACTTCGCCCGTCCGCCCACCGCGGTGACGGTGCGGCGCATCACCGCCACCTCGCTCGACACCCAGCGCCTCGAGCTCGACGACGGCACCGTGCTCGACGCCGGGGTCGGTGGCGTCTACAACGCGTACAACCTGGTCGCCGCGTACGCCGCCACCACCACCCTCGGAGTCGCCCCGGCGCGGGTCGCCGCGGCGGTCGCCGGCTTCCGTCCGCGCTTCGGGCGCATGGAGCGGCTGCGGCTCCACGACCGCGAGATGCGGCTGCTGCTCGCCAAGAACCCCGCCGGCCTCGACGTGGTGCTGCGCAGCGCCGACGAGCTCGGCCACGCCCGCGCCTACCTCATCGCCATCAACGACGGGGTCGCCGACGGCCGCGACGTGTCCTGGCTCTGGGACGTCGACTTCGAGCGGCTGGCCCGCTCCGAGCTCCGCCCCCACGTGGTCGCCTCGGGGCGGCGCGCCCACGACCTGGCGGTGCGGCTGAAGTACGCCGGCCTGCCCACGGGCCGGATGACCGTCGAGCCCGACCCGGCGACCGCGCTGCGGCTCGTCGCCGAGCTGGCCGGCCCCGGCGAGGAGGCGGTCGTGGTGCCCACCTACACCGCGATGCTCGAGCTGCGCGCCGTCGCCCAGCGGGCGGGGGCGGTCGGCGCCTTCTGGGAGCACGAGCGGTGAGCCGTCCCCTTCGCCTCGGTCACCTCTACCCGCGGGCGATGACGATCTACGGCGACACCGGGAACATCTGCAGCCTGCAGCGCCGCGCCGAGTGGCGGGGGATCGAGGTCGAGGTGGTGCCGATCGAGGCCGGTCCCGCCGACCTCGAGGCCTGCGACCTCCTCTTCATGGGGGGCGGGCAGGATCGCGACCAGAGCGGCGTCTTCGCCGACTTCGCCGCCCACAAGCGGACCGCGCTCGAGCGCGCCGTGTCCGACGGGGTGGCGGTGCTCGCGGTCTGCGGCGGCTACCAGCTGCTCGGCCACGACTACGTCGACGCCGAGGGCCGGGTGCTCGAGGGGCTGGGGCTGCTCGACCTGCGCAGCCGGGCGGGCGAGGACCGCTGGATCGGCAACGTGCTCATCGAGGCCGAGCCGTCGATGGGCCTCGCCCAGCCCACGCTCGTCGGCTTCGAGAACCACGGCGGCCGCACCCACCTCGGCCCGGGGCTGCGCCCCCTCGGCCGGGCGGTGGTCGGCGGCGGCAACAACGGCGAGGACGGGGGCGAGGGGGTGGTCGCCGGCCGGGTCGTGGGAACCTACCTCCACGGCTCGCTGCTGCCGAAGAACCCGGCGCTCGCCGACTGGCTGCTGGCCGCCGCGCTCGCCCACCGCGACGGCGCCGATCAGCCGGTCGCGCTGACGCCGCTCGACGACTCGCTCGAGGCCGCGGCCCACGCCCGTGCCACCGAGATCGCGCTGGCGGAGCGGGGGAGGGGCCCGGTCGCCCGTCCCCGCAGCCGGCAGCGGCCCTGACGGCTGCGCCCGCGCCGGTACAATCGCCTCCGATGACCCTCTCCGACGCCGCCTCCGCGCCGCCGACCCCCGAGGAGTGCAGTCATCCGTCCCCCGTCGTGGGGGTGATGGCGCACGAGTTCGCCCCCTACCAGGGTGCCCAGGGTCCCGAGGGCCCGCGCCGCACCACGATGTACTACGGCCCGATCGTCGGCGGCCTGCCCATCTCGGCGTGGCACTGCGAGGTCTGCGGGCTGCTCCGTCTCGAGTACCCCGACGGCCGCCGCGAGGAGCGGCGCCTCTACCCCGGCCCGCAGCCCGGGCTCATCGCCGAGGCCGTGCCCGAGGAGGTGACGGCGGAGAGCTCGCTGGGCACCCAGATGCGCGTCTCCGGGCTGACCGCCACGCCGGAGATCTACTTCAGCTACTTCCAGCCCGAGCCGGTCCAGGCCGCCCCGGTGTACGAGCGGCTCGCCGCTCGCCTGCCGAACTACGGGCTGGCGATGTGGTTCGCCCTGCTCTGCCTGGGCGCGTGCGTGGTCGGCCTGGTGCTCGGCGGCATCCTCGCCATCTACACCTGGACCACCCCGGGGGCGGAGCAGCCGCTCTTCTTCACCGTGCTGGGGATCTTCCTCGCCGGCGTCGGCGTCCTCGTCGTCGACGCCGCGATGCGGCACTGGCTTCCCAGCGGCGACCTCTCCCCGAGCCCGGCGGTGGCGCTGCGCGGCCGGCCCCAGCTCGACGGCGTGACCAAGACCGCGGTCGCGCTGCTGGTGCTCGTCGTGGTGGGCCTGGTCCTCGGCGGGGTCCTCGCCATCTACGACTGGACCACCCCCGGAGTCGAGCTGCCCCTCTTCTACACGGTGCTGGCGATGTTCCTCGTCGCCGTCGCCGCCAAGGTGCTCGACAAGACCGTGCGGCACCTCCAGCGGCCCTAAGGTGGACGGTCCGGCCCTGACCCTCCGCCGGACCGAACCCCAGGACATCGTGGTGGTGGGCGTGTCCGGCGACCTCGCCGCGCGCAAGCTGCTCCCCGCCCTCTACAACCTCGAGGCCGAGGGCCTGCTGCCCGAGCGGGGGCGGGTGTTCGGCTACGCCACCGAGTCGTGGACCGTCGACGGCCTCCGCGCCCACGCCCGCGACGCCATCGCTCTGTACTCGCGCACCGGCCTCGACGAGGATGTCTTCGCCCGTTTCTCGCAGCGGCTCGACTATGTCGGCGCCGCCGAGGGGATGGGCGTCCTCGCCCAGCGGCTGACCCAGCCGTCCTGCGTCGTCTACCTCGCCGTCCCGTCGTCGGCGTTCGTCGCGCTCGTCGGCGAGCTCGACGCGAGCGGGATCGCCGCCCGGGCGTGCCTGATCATCGAGAAGCCCTTCGGCCACGACCTGGAGTCGGCGAGGGCGCTGAATGCGGCGCTCCACGCGGTGCTCCCCGAGGAGCGGATCTTCCGCATCGACCACTACATGGGCAAGGAGACGGTGCAGAACCTCATCGTCTTCCGCTTCGGCAACGCCGTCTTCGAGCGGGTCTGGAACCGCGACTGCATCACCCAGGTGGAGATCAGCGTCGCCGAGTCGCTCGGCGTCGAGCACCGCGGCCACTTCTACGAGGAGACCGGGGCGATCCGCGACATCGTCCAGAACCACCTCTTCCAGGTGCTCTCCATCGTCGGCATGGAGCCGCCGGTGAACCGCGACGCCGAGTCGCTGCGCAACGAGAAGGTCAAGGTGCTGCACGCCTGCCGTCCGGTGGACCCCGCCGACCTGGTGCGTGGCCAGTACGTCGCGGGGGAGATCGACGGCGTCCCGGTGAGGGGCTACCGCGAGGAGCCGGGGGTGAGCCCCACCTCGACCACCGAGACCTACGCGGCACTCCGGATGAAGATCGATTCCTGGCGCTGGGCCGGGGTCCCCTTCCTGCTGCGCACCGGCAAGCGGCTGCGCACCCGCGACACCCGGGTCACCATCGCCTTCAAGGACGTCCCCTTCCACCTCTACGACGGCGTCGGCCAGCACGCGGTGCACTCCAACCACCTGGCGATCCGCGTCCAGCCCGACGAGGGCATCGCCTTCAGCTTCATCGCCAAGCGGCCGGGGCCCGAGATCCGCACCCAGAAGGTGCGGATGGACTTCGACTACGGCACCTCGTTCAAGGTGTCGCCGCCGGAGGCGTACGAGCGGCTGCTCCACGACGTGCTCCACCGCGACCACAGCCTCTTCATCCGCCAGGACGAGGTCGAGCGCGGCTGGGAGCTCGTCGAGCCGATCCTCCGCGACCCCGGACCCGTCCACCCCTACGCGGCTGGGAGCTGGGGACCTGACGAGGCGTGCACGCTCGCCGGCAACGGCCACTGGCACTCGCTCGAGGACGACGATCCGGCGGCGGTCCACCAGCAGATGACCGCCGTCGGGCCCGCGAAGGGGTGAGCCACCCCCTCGTCGGGGTCGACCTGGGGGGCACGCTGATCCGCGCCGCGGTGGTCACCGGGTTGGGGACCCACGCCGACCCGGCGCGCCATCCCACCCCCGCCGCCGAGGGTCCGGACGCGGTGCTCGCCGCGGTGGCGGCGGCGGTGCGCGAGGCGACCGGCGGCGCCGATCCCGCGGGCGTCGCGATGGGGGTCCCGGGGCCGCTCGACCCCTCCACCGGGGTGGTCTACGCCGCGCCGAACCTCCCCGGCTGGGAGGGGGTCGCGGCGGGGCGGCTGCTCGGCGACCTGCTCGGCTGCCCGGTCGTGCTCCAGAACGACGCCAACCTCGCCGCCCTTGCCGAGTGGACCCTGGGCGCCGGGCGTGGAACCCGCGACTTCGTCTTCCTGACCGTCTCCACCGGGGTGGGCGGCGGCCTGGTGCTCGACGGCGAGCTGTACACCGGCGCGGCGGGGACGGCGGGCGAGCTCGGCCACGTCGCCGCCGGCAGCGACGGCCCCCCCTGCCACCAGGGACATCCCGGCTGCCTCGAGGGCATCGCCTCGGGAACCGCGATCGCCGTCCGTGCGCGCGACGCCCTCGCCGCCGGCGCGGCCTCCGCACTCGGGGGCCACAGCCAGAGCCTCGACGCCCGCGACGTGCAGGCGGCCGCTGAGGCCGGCGACCCACTCGCCCGCCGGCTCTTCGACGAGGCGGGCAGGGCGCTGGGCCGGGCCCTCGGCGGGCTGATCAACGTGCTCAGCCCCGAGGTGGTGGCGGTGGGAGGCGGGATGATCGGCGCCGGCGAGCTGCTCTTCTCGCCCCTGCGCGCGGCCATCCCGGAGATCGCCTTCCCGGTCGCGCTGGGGCGCTGCCGGGTGGTCGCGGCCGCGCTCGGCACCGACTCCGGCCTGGCCGGGGCGTCCGCCTGGGCGTGGCGCCGGCTCGGCCCCGGGCGGGGGTAGGTTCGCTCAGGCGGCCTGCGGCGGCGAGGTGCGGAGAACTTGCGCCGGGGCGGAGCGGGGGACGATCCCCCGCCCCGCCGCGCCGGGCCGGACGTCGAACTGTCAGCCGCCGGACCTGGACGAGGCGCTCCCGCCCTTCGCCGCGGCCTTCCCGCCCGCACCGCCGCGTCCGCCGGTCGCGCTGCCGCCCTTCGAGCCGGAGCCCGCGCCGGCGCCGAGGCCGCAGGCGGTGTTGCCGGTCGAGGCGCTGTCGCTCGCCCCGTGGCTGTTGCGGATCGTCGAGCCGCCGGTGGTGCTGGTCGAGCTGCCGCCGCTGCCGTTGCTGAGCGCGCTGATGCCGAGGGCGTTGAGCAGGCCGAGCCCATTGCCGATCTGCAGCTGGCCGGCGCCGATGTTGTTCTCGGAGTTGGCGAGAATGTTGCCGGTGAAGACGCCGCAGAGCAGTCCGGTACCGCCGGTGCTCGAGCCACCGGCGCCGCCGCTCGAGGAGGACCTGCCTCCGGAGCCGGCCGTCGAGCTCGAGTGCGCGCTGCCCGCGTGGGCGCGGCTCGCGTGGGTGGTGGCGGTCATCGCCGAGCTTCCCAGCACCGCGGCGGCACCGAGGGCGGCGATCGTCATGCTGCGCTTCACCGGCGCCCCGCCCGCGTGACCACCCTGATCACGGTGTCGACGACCACTGCGACCCCTCCCATCATTTTCGTGCATCACCGATCACCACCGGCGGCACCCTTCCCTACGCTCGGCGCGCGCGAATCCCTGCGCGCCGATCTCAGCCGGCGGGCAGCTGGCCGTCGAGGAAGGGGGCGGGGTCGAGGAGGGCGTCGTTGCGACGGATCTCGAAGTGCACGTGGGGGCCGGTGGAGTTGCCCGTCGACCCCTCGAAGCCGATCACCTGGCCCTGGCCCACCCGGTCGCCGGCGTGCACCGCGACCTGGGACATGTGTCCGTAGAGGGTGAGGAAGCCGGCCGCGTGGCCGATCACCACGTAGTTGCCGTAGCCGACCAGCCTTCCCGCGGAGTCGGTGCTGGCGGCGGCGATCAGCACCACACCGTCGGCGGCGGCGTGGAGCGGCGTCTGGTCCGGGCCGGCGAGGTCGATGCCGGTATGGAAGTGGGGATAGAAGGTGCCGTCGTAGGTGAGCGGCGGCTCGATTCCGAGGTCGGTCGGCCCGAAGGTCTGGCTGACCGCCGCGACCTCGGGGGTGATGAAGGGCCGGCGGTGGCGGATCGCCGCGATCTGCGCGGGGAGCAGCGCCTCGAGCCGGCGGAGCCGCTCCTGGGCGTCGGCGAGGGCGGCCTCCTGGGCGAGCTGGGTCGCCATCACGCCGAGGTTGGCGTTCACCGCCACCGGGGCGTCGGGCGTGGGGAAGTGCGCCGCGGCGGAGGTGAGCTGGTTGCGCTGGGCGGGATCGACCGCGGCAGTGCGGTAGAGGTCGTACTCCGCCTGGAGGTCGCGGTGGTAGCCGGCGGTCACCGCGTCGTGGGCGGCGAGCAGGGTGGCGAGGCGTGCTCGTGCGGCGAGGACGGCCGCCGGGGCGGGGGCGATCGCGCCCGGGTCGTCGAGGTGCCGGCCGGCGACCACGGCCAGGTGGCCGATGTCCCATTCCTCGGCGGCGATCGTCGCCCGGGCGGCGGCGAGGCGGCGTTCGATGTCGACCAGCCGTGTCCACGTGGTGGGCGCGGCGGCCACCGGGCCCGGCGCCGCCGGGGACGGGGCGGCGATCGCCGGTCCGCGCGGGACCGACGCGGCCGTGGAGTGCGGGTCCGGCGCCGGCGGGCCGAGGCCCGACCCGGGCAGCACCGCGGCGAGCACGGCGGTGATCAGCAGCCAGCGCGAGCGCGGACCGGCGAGCGTCCGAAGCCGGAGCGCGCCGGTGGCGGCGACGGCGGCGATGAGCAGCTCGAGGACGATCACCCCGCGGCCGCCGCCGTGACCGTGCCCCGCGGCGGATGCCGGCGGCAGTTCGAGCCCGTCCGCCGGCTCCGGCGGGGACGCCTGCCCCGCCGCCCCGTCGGCGGCGGGCTCGAAATGCCGGAGATCCGGCCGCGCCTGTGCGACCGGGTGGGCGAGGACGTCGAGGAGCCGTCCCACGTACGGGGCCGAGCGCAGCCCCGCGGCGACGGCGGCGAGGTTGGCGTTCGGCGCCGGTGTCGGCAGGGGCGTGGCCACGGGCGCTGCCGGCGGAGCGGTCGCGGCCGGTGGCGCGGCCGGCGCGGGGCGTGGTGGGGCGGGCGCGGGGGGAGCCGGGGTGGGAGAGGTCCGCGGCGCCGGCCGCAGTCCGCCCGGGTCTCCCGGACGCGGAGCGGTGCCGACGCTGCACATCACCCCGGAGAGGTCGCGCGCGCAGGGCGTCGGGGTGGGGGAAGGGGCGGCCGCCACCCGCACCGCCCCGAGAAGCTCGGCGCACAGCGCCACCGCCACAGCGGCGCAGCACCACAGGCCCGCGGATCGCGGTGCCATAGCTTCCCCCCACCCCCCGGTCCGGCCACCCCGCCGGCACCGGCTCCTCCGAGAATCGGGACAGTCTAGCCTGCATGGTTCGGAACCGCAGGTTCGAATTGGAGGAGCGCGTCGAACCGGTCGCGCCTCAGGCTGGCGTGGGAGGCCTGATCGCCTCGGCGATCGCCTCCGCCGCGGGCACCACGTGCGCCGCGTCCGGGTGGCGGCAGACGGCGACGAAGCCGCGCCCCGCCTGCCCCGCGCCGATGTGGCGGCATGAACGCCCGTTGAGACCGGAACCCGGTCCATCGCCCAGGGTCACCTCGATGGGACCGAATCCCGGACATGCCGCGAGGAAGTCACTTCCGAGGCCGTGGCGAGCAAGAGGACAGAGGTGGTTCATCTCCATCTCCCCCGAGCGGCGGATCAGCGCGCCGGGGAAGGATAGCACCGTGCCACCGTGGTAGCAACCTGGCGAGAAGCTTGGTTGCGCGGATTTTGGATCCAATCCTGTAAGCTACCGAGCAACGGTTCAGAGTTCCGGAGAGGCCTGCGGTGGACAAGCCGATGACGCTGCGCCTGCCCGAGCCTCAGGCCGAGGCCCTGAGCACGGTGGCCGAGGTGCTGGGGCTGCCGGTTGTCGAGGTGGTGCGCCTCGCCGTGGCCGACTACATCGACCGCTGCCGCCGCGAGCCCTCCTTCCAGGAGCGCCTGCGCGACTCGGCGGCGCGGATGAACCGGGCCATGGACAGCCTGCGCTGGCCGGAGAGGGGGACGGGCTCCTGAGCCCATCCGGTCGTCCGCGCGGCGCCGGTTGCGAGAGGGTGACGCGCGGCGCCAGCTGGATGGACGCACCCGGCGCCATGGAGCAGGCCGGACTGGTCGACGACAGCGCGCATCACGACACCTCGAAGACGACGCCCTCCGGCGAGTAGCCCCGTGCCGTCACCCCGACGTTCGCCGCAGAATTCTCGGCGAGATGGGGGTGGTGGGGAACTCGGCAGCGCAACGCGGTCGGCGCCCACCACTGAGGATGGATTGGCGTGAGCGACCCGGCTGCCGGACCTGCAGCCTCGTGGGCCGAATTCGGTCAGGCGTGGCTACGACTGATTCGGCTGGCGGTCTCGCGTCTCGCAGCACGGGCGGGGTCGACGGTCAGCCGCGGCCGCTGGGCGCTGGTGGCAGCGTTGGTCGCCGGCACCGCGGTGTGGCTGGTGGTGCCGGCCGTCGTACTTCGGACGATCGGTGGCGATTGCGAGGGCTATTGGGAGCCAGTCCGTGTAACCGTCGACGGACGCACCTTCGGCGTCGACCCCGCCTCGTGTCCGCTGTCGCCGCACGAGGTTCTCTGCGTGTGGCTCGCAGCTCTGGTCGGAGCCGGTCTCTGCGGGCTGGTGATGCACCACGTGGTTCGCCGGCGGCGGTGAGCCTTGCGGCGGCGCGCTGTGCCTCGGGAGGTCACCACCGAGGCGGCCTGCACTGGGAATTCCCCGCTGGGGAGCTGGGATTCGAACCCAGGAATGCCGGATCCAAAGTCCGGTGCCTTACCACTTGGCGACTCCCCATCGGGCAAGGGCATGCTACGCGGAGCCGGGCGCTGGGGCGTTTGGGGCGCTACTCGGCGAAGCGGGGGGCGCGGCGCTCACGGAAGGCGGCCCAGCCCTCGCCGGCGTCGGCGCTCTCCTGGGAGGCGGCCTGGGCGAGGCCCTCGACCTCGAGCATCGTGGCGATGTCGGCGTCCTGGGCGATGCGGAGCGCGCGCTTGGTGGCGCGGACCGCGCGGGGGGCGTTGGCGGCGATGGTCGCGGCCAGGGCGGCCGCGGCGGCGGGGAGGTCTGCGTCGTCGACGAGGCGGTTGACCAGTCCCATCTCCAATGCCCGGGCGGCGTCGACGAGCTCGCCGCTCAGCAGCATCTCGGCGGCGCGGGCGGGGCCGACGAGGCGGGTGAGCATGTAGGTGGCGCCGCCACCGGGGTGGATGCCGAGCCGGACGAAGGTGGCACCGAAGCGCGCCGAGCGGGCGGCGATGCGGAGGTCGCAGACCAGGGCGAGGTTGAGCCATGCCCCGATCGCGGGGCCGTTGACCGCCGCGATCGTGGGCACGGCGAGGTCGCGGACGTCGAGGAAGGTGCGGTAGTAGGCGCCGAGCGACTCCCGGCGGGGGAGGACGCCGCCGAGCTTCTGCTCGCGGAACTCGCCGAGGTCGGCGCCGGAGCAGAACGCCTTCCCCGCCCCGGTCAGCACCACGCAGCGGGCGCTCGGGTCGGCGGCGACCTGGGCCACCGCGTCGCGGAATTGGGCGGCGAGCTCCTCGTCGAGGGCGTTGCGGCGCTCGGGGCTGTCCAGGGTGAGGGTCACCACCCCGGCCTCGCTGCGCTCCACCTGAATGGGCATCCGCTCTCCTCCGGCCGCTGACGCGGCCATTGGGCGGGGGGACTCCCCCCTGCAACCTCCCTGCGGCAGAGTAGCGTGCGGGCCGGGCACCGGGCCGCCGGGCATGATCGGGGAGGCTCGCTATACTCGCCGCCGTGGCTGACGCACCCCTGGCGGTCGTGCTCGCCGCCGGGCGGGGGACGCGGATGCGGAGCGTCACGCCCAAGGCGCTCCATCCCCTCGCCGGGCGGCCACTCCTTTTTCACGTGGTCGCCGCCGCCACCGCGGCGACCGGCGCTCGCCCGCTGGTGGTGATCAGCCCCGAGCAGCCCGCCGTCGCCGCCGCCCTCGACGGCCTCGCGCTCACCGCCGAGCAGGCCGAGCCGCGGGGCACCGGCGACGCGCTCCGCTCGGTGCCGGTGGGCCGGCGCTCGACCGGCCCGGTGCTGGTGCTCAGCGGCGACACCCCGCTGCTCCGGGCCGAGACCCTCGCCGCCCTCCTCCGGCGGCAGGCCGAGACCGGGGCGGCCTGTGTCCTCCTCAGCGTGATCCCCGCCGACGCCCACGGGCTGGGCCGGATCGTGCGGGGCCCCGGCGGCCAGGTGACCCGGATCGTGGAGGAGCGCGACCTCGTCCCCGGCGAGCCGGTCCCCGCCGAGTGCAACGCCGGCGCCTACGCCTTCGACGGGGCCCGGCTCTGGCCGGCGCTCGACCGGCTCTCCACCGACAACGCCCAGGGCGAGCACTACCTCACCGACGTGGTCGAGCTCCTCGGCGGGGGTGACGCCGTGATCGCCGCCGATCCCGAGGAGGCGCTCGGGGTGAACGACCGGCGCCAGCTCGCCGCCGCCGAGGGGGTGCTCAGACGCCGGACCCTCGACGCGCTTATGCTCGCAGGGGTGACCGTCGAAGACCCCGTGACGACCTATGTCGACCCGGAGGTGCGGGTGGGCAGGGACTCGGTTCTGCTGCCGATGACGGTGCTGCGCGGGGCCACCCGGCTCGGCGAGGGCTGCGTGGTCGGGCCGATGGCGCAGCTCCGCGACGTCCGCGCCGGCGATCGGGTGCGCATCGGGGCGTCGGCGCTCGAGGAGTGCGAGCTCGGCGATGACGTGGTCGTCGGCCAGTACGACCGGCTGCGGCCCGGCACGGTGCTCGGCGACGGCGTCTACGTCGGCACCCACGCCGAGGTGAAGAACAGCCGGGTGGGTCCGGGCAGCCACGTCAGCCACTTCTCCTGCGTGCTGGACAGCGACGTCGGACGCGACGTCAACTTCAGCGCCGGGGCGGTCACCTGCAACTACGACGGCGAGGGCAAGCACCGCACCGTCATCGGCGACGGCGCCTTCATCGGCACCAACGCCAGCCTGGTCGCGCCGGTGCGGGTGGGCAGCGGCGCCTATGTGGCCGCCGGCTCGGTGATCACCCGCGACGTGCCCGACGGCGCCCTCGGCGTCGAGCGCGCCCGTCAGGCCACCATCGACGGATGGGCGGAGCGCCGCCGCCGCCGCGACGGGTCGGACCCGGGATGAGCAGCCCGCACGGCGACCTGCGGCTGCTCTCCGGCACCGCCAACCCCGAGCTCGGAGCCCGCATCGCCGCGGAGATCAACATCCCGCTCACCGAGATGGAGGTCAAGCGCTTCAGCGACGGCGAGATCGACGTCAAGATCGGCGACTCGGTGCGCGGCCAGGACGTCTTCGTCATCCAGCCCACCTGCCGCCCCGTCAACGAGAATCTGATCGAGCTCTTCATCATCCTCGACGCGCTGCGTCGCGCCTCGGCGGCGCGGGTCAACGCGGTGGTGCCGTACTACGGCTACGCGCGCAAGGAGAAGAAGACCCAGGCGCGCGACCCGATCAGCGCCAAGCTGATGGCGAACATCATCCAGGCGACCGGCGCCAGCCGGGTGGTGACCGTCGACCTCCACGCGGAGGCGATCCAGGGCTTCTTCGACATCCCCGTCGACGCCCTCACCGCCTCCAAGATCCTCGCTCGCCACGTCCGAGAGCGGCACCACGACGGCAACCTCGTGGTGGTCTCGCCCGACGTCGGCGGCACCGCCCGCGCCCGCGCGCTCGCCCGGCTGCTCAACGCCCCCATCGCGATCATCGACAAGCGGCGGCCCACCGACGACGACGTCGAGGTGCTCAACGTCATCGGCGACGTCGACGGGCGCAGCTGCGTGCTCGTCGACGACCTCATCAGCACCGGCTGGACGCTGATCGGCGCCGCCCGCGCGCTGCGCGAGAAGGGCGCCGTCGGGGTCGACGTGGTGGTCACCCACGGGGTGCTGAGCGGCGGTGCGCTCGAGCGGCTCAACCATGCGCCGATCGACGAGATCGCCATCACCGACACCGTCCCCCTGGTGGAGTCCGAGAGGGACTGCGCCGGCAGCTGCAAGCTGCGCGTGCTCAGCGTCGCGCCGCTCATCGCCGAGGCGATCGTGCGCGTCCACGAGGGCCGCAGCGTCAGCGAGCTGTTCCGATGAGCGGCGGCGGCTCAGGTCGAGAACGGAGCGCCGGCGCATGAGCGGGCTGGTCATCGTCCTCATCGCCTCGCTGTTCCTCGCCGCCTTCGCGGCGACAGCCGAGACCGCGCTCACCAGCGTCAGCCGGCTGCGGATGCGCAGCCTCGCCGAGACCGGCGACCGCGCCGCCCGCCGCGTCGTCCGCCTCCACGAGCAGCCCAACGCCTACCTGTCGACCATCCTCATGGTGAACACCCTGGCGGTGATCGTCGCCTCGACTGTCACCACCCTGCTGGTGGTCGACAGATGGGGGACGGGCGCCGAGGCGGCCTCCACCGCGGTCCTCTCGGTGGTGGTGCTGGTGGCCTGCGAGATCCTCCCCAAGTCGGTGGCGCTGCGCTTCAACGAGCGGGTGGCGCGGCTGGTGTCGGGTCCGGTGACCACGCTGACCCAGGTGCTCCGCCCGCTGGTCTTCCTGCTCACCTGGCTGAGCAGCCAGCTGGTGCGGCTGATCGCCCGCGGCGTCAGCGTGCCGGGCCCGTTCGTCACCGAGGACGAGCTGAAGCTGCTGCTCGCGGTGAGCGAGCGCGAGGGCGTGGTGGAGGAGGAGGAGCGGGAGATGATCTCGGGCGTCCTCGAGCTCACCGACAAGGTGGTGCGCGAGGTGATGGTGCCGCGGGTCGACGTCGTCGGCGTCGAGGTCCGCTGCACCGTCGACGATGTCATCCGGATGATCGCCCAGTCCGGCCACTCGCGCATCCCGCTCTTCGAGGACACCATCGACAACGTCGTCGGGCTGGTCTACGCCAAGGACCTGCTGCGCGCCGTCGCCGCGCACACCTCGCCGCCGCCGTCGCTCCGCGAGCTCGCCCGCGAGCCCTACTTCACCCCGGAGCTGAAGAAGGCCGGCGAGCTGCTCATCGAGATGAAGAAGAAGAAGGTGCACCTCGCCATCGTGGTCGACGAGTACGGCGGCACCGCCGGCATCGTCACCATCGAGGACCTCATCGAGGAGATCGTCGGCGACATCCGCGACGAGTACGACGCCGCCGAGCCCGAGGAGGTGCAGTTCGTCACCGACCGCGAGGTGCTGGTCAACGCGCGGGTGGCGCTCGACGACATCAAGGCGCTGCTCCGCCTCCCCATCGACGACGACCTCGAGGCCGACACCATCGGCGGCCTGGTCTACGAGCGGCTCGGCTCGATCCCCAAGGCGGGGGCGACGGTGCAGATCGGCGACGTCACCATCCGCGTCGAGTCGGTGCGGCGGCAGGCGATCCGGACGCTGCGGATCAGCAGCCCGCGCCCGCTGCGGGTGGAGGTCGAGGAGACCAGCCACGAGCGCAACGGCGCGGCGGGAGCGCTCGGCGGCGAGCACTAGGCGCCACTGAATGCCCAGCTACGTCGACGAGGGCATCGTGCTCCGCCGCGTCGACTACGCCGAGGCCGACCGGGTGCTCACCGTGCTCACCCGGCACCACGGCAAGGTCGGGGTGCTCGCCCGCGGGGTGCGCAGGGCGGGCAGCCGGCTGGCGGCGCACACCGACCTGTTCACCCGCAGCACCCTGCAGCTGGCGCGCGGACGGGGCGAGCTCGAGGTGCTCACCGAGGCGCGCCACCTCGGCTCCGTGGCCTCGCCGGGCGACGCCCGCCGCGCCGCCTGCAGCGCGCTCTGCGCCGAGATCGCCGACTGCGCCCTCGAGCCGGGGCATCCGCTCGACGAGGGGCTCTACGACCTCGTGGTCCAGGCGCTCGACGGCTGCGCCGACCCCGCCGGCGAGCCGCGGCCGGCGGTGGTGTGGTTCGCGCGGCGGCTGATCGACCGGCTCGGGTACGGCCCCGAGCTGCATGCCTGCGCCTCCTGCGGCGACCGCCTCGCCGAGCGCCCGGCGCGCTTCAGCGCCGCAGGGGGCGGGCTGCTCTGCCCGCGCTGCGCCCCCGGCGACCCCGAGGGGGTGGACTGCTCGGTGACAGTCATCAAGGTGCTGCGCGTCACCGCGAGTGGCGACGCCGGGCTCTTCGCCCGGCTGCGCCTCACCCCCGAGGTGCTCACCGTCCTCGAGGCGGTGATGGAGCGCGAGCTCGCCGGCCACATCGGCCGCCGGCTGCGCAGCCTCGAGGTGCTCCGGGCGCTCATCTGACAGTTGACACTTACGTTAGCTAACCCTTACACTCACGCTCGTGGACGACACCTTCCAGGCCCTCGCCGAGCCTCGCCGCCGGGCCATCCTCCGGCTGCTGCAGGGCACCGAGCTGCCCGCCGGCGAGATCGCCGCGCGCTTCGAGGTGACCCGGCCGGCGATCTCCCAGCACCTGCGCGTCCTCCGCGACTGCGGGCTGATCAGCGAGCGGCGCGAGGGCACCCGGCGCTGGTACCGCGCCCGCCCCGAGGGGCTGGAGGAACTGCGCGTCTGGCTCGACGACTTCTGGGGTGACCGGCTGGAGCGGCTGCGCACCGCCGCCGAGGCCGAGCAGGAGAGCCGGGTGCGCGAGAGGGATTCGAGTGGCGCAGCCTGACGCGGTGGTGGGCCTGCTGGTGGAGCGCGAGCTGCACATCGCCGCCTCGTGCGAGGTGGTCTTCGCGCACTTCACCGACCCCGACCTGATGTGCAGCTGGATGGGCGTCAGCGCCGAGCTCGACCCGCGGCCGGGCGGGCTCTGCAACGTCGATGTCAGCGACACCCACCGGGCGCGGGGCGAGTACCTCGAGGTCTCCCCCTATCACCGCGTCGTCTTCAGCTGGGGCTGGGACGACCAGGTGCACGGCCTGCCCCCGGGCTCGAGCCGCGTCGAGGTCACCCTCACCCCCGCCGGCGGCGGCACCCTGCTGCGCCTCCGCCACAGCGGCCTGCCCGAGACCCTGCGCGCGTCGCACGGCGAGGGCTGGGACCACTACCTGCCACGTCTCGCCGCGGTCGCGGGCACCGGCGACGCCGGCCCCGACCCCTGGGCGCAACCGACGGAGATGGACACGACTCTGGAGGAGAACCGCTGATGGCAGTGCAGCTCGACACCGTCTCGGTGCACCCGCGCGCGGTGCGGCAGACCGGGGACATCATCGCCGGCATTCGTCCCGACCAGCTCGACGCCCCGACTCCGTGCACGCGCTGGACGGTGCGTGAGCTGGTCAACCACGTCGTCGGCGTCAGCCGGAACTTCGCCACCATCGGCGCCGGCGGAGCCCCGGAGCGGCCGGGGGGAGACGCCCCCGACCTCCTCGGCGACGATCCCTCCGCCGCCTACGAGGCCGCCGCCGGCGCCGCCGCCGCGGCCTTCGCCGAGCCCGGTGCGCTCGACCGGATGTGGACCCTCCACTTCGGGGACATCCCGGGCGCGATGGCGCAGTGCATCCACATCGTCGACCTCACCTCCCACGCCTGGGACCTCGCCCGCGCCACCGGCCAGACCGACCGCCTCGATCCCGAGGTGGGCGAGGCGGCGCTCGGCCTGTCGCAGACCCTGCTGCGCCCCGAGCTGCGCAACGAGCAGGGCGACCCCTTCGCGCCGGAGATCGCCGTCGCCGAGGGCGCGCCGGCCTACGACCGCCTGGCGGGGTTCCTCGGCCGCCAGCCCTGACCTGCGTCCCGAGTGCGCGGCGCGGTGTGGCGCGTCGCGCACTCTCCGGGTCGCGGGCCTCTACACTCCGGCGGCATGTCCGAGCAGGCGCCCCGGTCCGACCTCATCGACACCCTGATCTCGCTCTCGAAGCAGCGCGGGTTCGTCTATCCCTCGAGTGAGATCTACGGGGGCATCAACGCCCTCTACGACTTCGGGCCGCTGGGCACCCGGCTGCGGCGCAACATCCGCAACCGCTGGTGGCGGAGCATGGTCGAGCTCCGCGACGACATCGAGCCGATCGAGACCTCGATCATCATGAACCCGCAGGTCTGGGTGGCCAGCGGGCACGTCGGCGGCTTCAGCGACCCCCTGGTCGACTGCACCGGCAGGTGCCGCAAGCGATGGCGCGAGGACCACCTCGCCGCCGAGCGCACCGAGCGCGGCAAGGACCCCGAGGCTCGGCTCTGTCCGGAGTGCGACGGGCCGCTCGGCGAGCCCCGCCAGTTCAACCTCATGTTCAAGACCTTCCTCGGCCCGGTCGAGGAGGCGGCGGCGACGGTCTACCTCCGCCCCGAGACCGCCCAGGGGATGTTCGTCAACTTCGCCAACGTGGTGAACTCGACGCGGCGGCGGCTGCCCTTCGGCATCGCCCAGAACGGCCGCTCGTTCCGCAACGAGATCTCGCCGGGCAACTACATCTTCCGGCTGCGCGAGTTCGAGCAGATGGAGATGGAGTACTTCTGCGAGCCCGAGACCTCCGACGAGCTCTTCGAGTACTGGTGCGCCGAGCGCCACCGCTGGTACATCGAGGACCTCGGGGTGCGCACCGCCAACCTCCGGCTGCGTCCCCACGCCGCGGACGAGCTCGCCCATTACGGCAAGGCGGCCAAGGACGTGGAGTACCTCTTCCCCTTCGGCTGGAGCGAGCTCGAGGGCATCGCCAACCGCACCGACTTCGACCTCAGCGCCCACCAGAAGGCCTCCGGTCGCGACCTCACCTTCTACGACCAGGCCGCCAACCGGCGCTTCGTCCCCTACGTGATCGAGCCCGCCGCCGGGGTCGACCGCATCTTCATCACCCTGCTCTGCGACGCCTACGAGGAGGAGGAGGTGCGCGGCGAGACCCGGGTGGTGCTCCGCCTCCACCCCGACGTGTCCCCGTTCCAGGTGGCGGTGCTGCCGCTGTCGAAGAAGCCCGAGCTCAGCGAGCTCGCCCGGAGCGTCGAGCACGACCTGCGCTCGCACTTCTCGACCGAGTACGACGAGACCCAGTCCATCGGCCGCCGCTACCGCCGCCAGGACGAGATCGGCACGCCGCTGGCGGTGACCATCGACTTCGACAGCCTCGAGGACCGCGCCGCCACCATCCGCGAGCGCGACGGGATGACCCAGGTGCGGGTGCCCCTCGAGGGGCT
>DATARS010000218.1:0-5631 GCA_036269455.1 Candidatus Dormiibacterota bacterium
GCTGACCGAGGGCAGCAGCCCGTAGAGGGCGAGCCACCTCACCTTGCGGGCGAGCAGTTCCACCGCCTCGCCGCGCTCCTCGCCCGAGCCGGAGGTGTGACCGCCCTGGAGCTGCTCCCGCAGCCAGCCGGCGACGGTGCCACCGTCGAGGTGCTCGAGGAGCCACCGCGCCGCACCCTCCTGGTCGACGGCGTCGGAGCCGGGGGTGGCGCCGATGCCGTAGCGGGCGAGCCCGGCGGTCCGCGCGCTCTGGTCGTCGGAGACCTGGGGCACGGGAGGGTCCTCGTGAGTGAAGAGCGGGGCGGCACCCCTGGGGACGCCCGCGAGCATGAGGCGCAATTCCGCCTGTCTCGGCGGAGTCAGCGAAGCCGTCCCATCCCGTCACGCGGTG
Source organism: Candidatus Dormiibacterota bacterium (assembly GCA_036269455.1). Classification (GTDB taxonomy): domain Bacteria; phylum Chloroflexota; class Dormibacteria; order Aeolococcales; family Aeolococcaceae; genus CF-96. The sequence goes on from DATARS010000218.1 coordinate 392, forward strand.
TGCGACGCCGGGAGTCATCCCTTGACAGCCGTCACCCCGACGTGACGGCCCGCCTACGCCTCGGAGAGGTGCCGGGCGAAGAAGGCGAGGATGCGGCGGCGCGCCTCCTCCGCGGCGGCGGGCGAGCTCTGGCCGCCACCCATCGCCCAGCCGGCGACCCGGAACAGCGTGCTGTCGTGCTCGTTGAGGAAGGAGTGCCCGGTGTCCGCGTATTCGACGACATCGTGGTCGACGCCGAGGCGGCTCAGCGCGCCCTCGAGGCGGGCCGCCGCGCCGCGCAGGGTCCGGTCGCGGGCGCCGAAGCTGCCGACGATCGGGCAGGCCCCGGCGAGCAGCTGCTCGGCGCTCCGGGGGACGATCCCATAGTTGACGCTCGACGCCTGGAACCCGTGCCCGGGGGCGAGCAGCAGAGCGAAGCCGCCACCCATGCAGAAGCCGATCACCCCGACGCGGCCGGTGCAGTCGTCGCGGGCGGCGAGCCAGGCGCGCACCGCATCGATGCGCTCGAAGGTGCGGCCGCGGCGGGTGAGCAGGTCGCGGAAGGTCGCCTGCAGGCACACCGGCTTCGGCGGTCCCCAGGAGAAGAGGTCGGGCGCGACCGCGAGGTACCCGGCGCCGGCGAGCCAGCCGGCCTGGCGGCGCACGTCCGCGCTCATCCCCAGGGCGTCGTGGATGACCACAACCCCGGGCCACGCGCCCTGCCCGGCGGGCCGGGCGACGTGCACGCGCAGCTCGCCGGCGGCGGACGGGACGCTGGGGTCGGCCATGGCAGGCCGACCCTAGCACGCCGCCCCGCGGCACCAGATCAGCGGCCGCTGCCCGCCCCCACGGGCGCCCGCCGCCAGAGCCGGTCGGACGCCAGCCGCGCCCCCTCGGCGAGCGCGGCGAGCTTCGCCCAGGCGATCTCCGGCATCACCGGGAGGAAGGTGGCGAAGGTGGCGAAGCCGCAGTCGGTCCCGGCGATCACCCGCTCGCGCCCGACCACGCCGGCGTAGCGGGTGATCCGCTCGGCGACCACCTCGGGGTGCTCGATGTAGTTCGTCGAGGTGTCGATCACCCCGGGGACGAGCAGCTTGTCGTCGGGGAGGCGCACGTCCTCGAACACCCGCCACTCGTGGGCGTGCCGCGGGTTCGACGCCTCGAGGACGATCGCCTGCGCACGCAGGGTCAGGACGATGTCGACGATGTCGGCGAGGGCGACGTCGTGGTGGTGCGGACCCTGGTAGTTGCCCCAGCAGAGGTGCACCCGCACCCGCGTGGGGTCGATGCCGCGGGTCGCCTCGTTGATCGCCTCGACGTGCTGCGCGAGACGGCGGCGGAACTCCCCGAGGTCGAGCCGCGCGTACTGGGTGTGCCGGCCCATCGCCAGGTCGGGGGAGTCGATCTGGACGAGGAAGCCGGCGTCGACGATCGCCTCGTACTCCTCGCGCATCGCCGCGGCGAGGGCGGCGAGGTAGGACTCCTGGCTGTCGTAGTGGCGGTTCTCGAGGTAGAGGGAGATCACCCCCGGCGAGGCGGCGGGCACGAACGCCTCGCTGACGCCGGCGCCGTCGAGCGCCGCGCGGAAGCTGGCGAGGTCGTCGCGCAGGGCGGCGGCGCCGGTGTACCCGACCTGGCCCACGCACGCCGGGGTCGCCGTCACCAGCCCGGCGAGGGCGCGCTCGGCGAGGCCGGGGAAGTCGTCGAGGTCGGCGACGACGCTCAGCGCCACCCCCTCCCCGCCGAAGCCACTGAGCCGCTCCTTGACGTAGGTGGCGTAGCCGATCTTGCCCGCCTCGCCGTCGCTCACCACGTCGATGCCGGCCCGCACCTGGCGGGCGACCACGTCCGCCACGGCGGAGCGGACCATCTCGGGCAGCCGCTCGCCGCTGACGGCGTCGAGCTCGCCGCGCTCGCGCCGCACCATCGCCTCGGCGAGCGCGGGGGGACGGGGAAGGCTCCCCGTGTGGGTGGTCAGGATCCGGTCGCTGCTCTGCTGCACGGCTCGCACCTCCTGGGGCTCCCCAGGCTAGCGGCGTGCCTGTAATCGATGACCAAAATGGAAGTTAAGGTCGGAAAAAGGTTTCAGGCGCCGCCTCGCGGAGTGGGGCGGGCCGGTTCCGCCCGGTCCTAAGCTGGTCGGATGGCGCCCCGCCTCCGCCTCGCCCACGTCACCGACGCCCACCTCTCGGCGGTCGACGCGGATCCGAACGACACCGTGGAGTACGCCACCCGCCACGGCGACGGCACCGACGCCGAGGCGGCGCTGCGGCTCGCCCTCGGCCACGCCGCCCGCCGGGGTGCCGAGCTCGCCCTGGTCACCGGCGACGTGACCGACCACGGCACCGTCGAGGAGCTGCGCCACTACGCGGCCTGCGCGGCCGGCGCGGGGATCCCCGTCCATGCGGTTCCGGGCAACCACGACCACTACGGGCACAGGCACGAGCCCCGGCCGGACGACCAGCCGCGCGGCGGCGGCTTCCTGGGGTCGTGCACCGTGAGCCGCTGGGAGGCGGTGATCGGCCCGCGGTGGTGGTCGATGGACCGCGCCGGGCTGCACATCCTCGGCCTGGACTGGTTCAGCGCGCTGAGCGGCGTCGACCTCGACGCCCAGCTCGCCTTCGCCGAGGCCGACCTCGGCGGCCTCGAGCGCGGCGCACCGGTCCTGGTGCTCAGCCACGACCAGCCCGACGAGGGATGGCTCGACCACCTGCGCGGCGTCGCCCAGGGGGTGCGCCTGGCCGGCGTGCTCACCGGCCACTGCCACGCCCCGAAGACCGTCACCGCCCCCGACGGCTGCCTCCACGTGAGCACCGGGTCCTCGACCGTCGGCGGACTCGACTGGTCGCCGCCCCAGCTGCGCCTGCTGGAGTGGGACGGCACCACCCTGAGCGCCGGCCCGCCGGAGCGCCCCCTCCCTCCCCCACCGCGCCCCGCGGTGTTCGCGGCGCCGGCGCCGGGTTGGCCGGTGTGGGAGCTCGGCGCCGGCCAGCACCTCGGCGCCGTCGTGGCCTGCGGGGACCGCCTGCTGGTGCCGGTCGTCGAAGCCGACCTCCGCAGCGGGGCGGTCGTCGCCATCGATCCCGCCGCCGGTCCGCGCTGGCGCCACCGTCTCGACGGCAGTCCGGTCACCGGGCTCGCCACCGACGGCGAGGCGATCGTCGCCGTCGGGCTGGGCGGCGAGGTGCGCTGCATGTCCGCGGACGACGGCGTGCTGCGCTGGCGCGACGCGCTCGGCGACCCGGTGCGCAGCCGCGTCCTCGCCGCGCCGGTGCTCGCCCCCGGCGGCCTGGTGGTGGCCGGCGACCTCTGGAGCCTGGCGGCGCACGAGCTGGGGAGCGGCCGGCGGCGCTGGATCCGCCGCGACCTCGGCCCGGTCGACACCCTGATGACCTACGGAAGCGGCGTCGCCACCGCGTCGTCGGTGGTGCTGCCCTTCGGGGGTCCGCACCGGGGACTGACCAGCGTCGCCCTCGACGACGGCACGGTCGAGTGGACCGACGCGCGGCGCACCCCGCCGCCGCTGAGCAGCGTGGTGGACCTCGGCGACGGCGACGCGGTGGTGGTGCGCGACGGCCCGCTCGTCGAGCGCTTCGCCCTGGCCACGGGAGAGGTGCGCTGGCGGGCCCGGCTGCGGGGCCGGTTCAGCACCGCGGCGCCGCTGCACCGCGACGGCACCCTGACGGTGGTGACCGGCGACGGCGTCCTCCACCGTCTCGACGCGGGGAGCGGAGCGGTGCTCCACCGGCGGCGGCTCGACGGCGTCCGCCCCGGCTACGGCCCCTATCGCACCGGCGGCACCGGGGCGCCGACCGTGCCCGTGGTGGTGGGCGACCGGACCGTCATCGTGCTCATCGACGGGTCGGTCTGGGCGCTCGCCGACGGCGACGGCGCCCCCGAGCCGCTCGGCGACCTCGGCGCCGAGGTGACCGCCCAGCCGGCCGCGTTCGGTGGGACCCTCGCCGCCGTCGACCGCCGGGGACGCATCCACCTGCTCGCCGCGGCCGGCGCAGCGCTCCCCCGCGGTGAGGCGCGATGACCGCGTCGCTCGAGCGCGGCAGCGTCACCGCCCAGATCCAGGCGCGGCTCAACGCGCTGACGCCGAGCGTCCGCCGCGTCGGCGAGGCGGTGCTCGAGGGGCCGCTCGAGGTGATCCACCTCACCGTGACCGACCTCGCCGAGCGCACCGGGACGTCGGTGGCGACGGTGGTGCGCTTCTGCCAGGAGGTCGGCCTGCGCGGCTTCATGGACCTCAAGATCCGGCTCGCCGCCGAGGCCATCCCCGCCGAGCGCGGGCTCCACGAGGACGTGGCCGCGGACGACGATCCGGGCACGGTCCTCGGCAAGGTCCTGCGCAGCACCGCGGCGGCGATCCAGGACGCCACCGGGACGCTCGATCCGGAGCTCTTCGCCCGCGCCGTCGAGCTCGTGCGCGGGGCGCGGCACCTGCTCTTCGTCGGCGTCGGCACCTCGGCCCCCCTCTGCCAGGACGCCGCCTACCGCTTCCGCAGCGCCGGGCTGCTCTCCGAGGCTCCGTACGATCCGCACGTCCAGCACGTCACCGCACGGCTGCTCGGCCCCGCCGCGGTGTGCGTCGCCGTCAGCCACACCGGCCAGACCCGCGAGACCCTCGCCGCGGTGAGCGCGGCGCGCGAGGCCGGCGCCGCGACCATCGCGGTGACCAGCTTCTTCCGCTCCCCGCTGACCCGGCAGGTCGACGTCGCCCTGGTCGCCGGCAGCCGCGAGACCACCTTCCGGGTCGAGGCGATGGCGAGCCGGATCGCCCACCTCACCGTGCTCGACGCGCTGCTGGTGGCGGTGTCGCTCGCCGGCCCCGAGCGCGCCCGCGACGCCCAGCGGCTCAGCGCCGACGTCCTCACCGAGCACCGCATCTGACGCGCGCGGCGCCGAGGTGGGTCAGCACCGGCCGCCCTTGAGGAGATCCTGCCCTGAGGCTCGGGCTACTGAGCCAGCTCCGACATCAGCGACCAGCCGTCGACCTCGACGTTGATGATCTGCGGCGCCTCGGCGAGCATCTTCGGGACCCAGCCGATGAACTCCTTGAAGTGCTCTGTCTGCACGTGCCCATCGCTCGCCTCGCGGGATGCGAACCCCTCGACCGCGACGAAGTGGTTCGGCCGCTCGACGCTCTCGTGGCACTCGAAGTCCGGAGCGCCGGGCTCGGCGCGGACCGCCTCGGCGTAGCGCACGACCCCCTCGAGCCACTCGTCGCGTCTGTCAGCCCGGATGTGCATCTTCAC
>DATARS010000219.1:0-5625 GCA_036269455.1 Candidatus Dormiibacterota bacterium
CTCCAGCAGCGACTTGCGCTGCACCAGCTCGCGGGCGCGCGCCGCGGCGTGCCGCGCCCGCGCCGCGGTGAGCGACTGCTCGACGATCCGCCGCGCGTCGCCGGGGTTCTCCTCGAGGTACTGCATCAGCGCGTCGCTGAGCACCGCCGAGACCTGACCCGCCACCTCGCTGTTGCCGAGCTTGGTCTTGGTCTGACCCTCGAACTGCGGCTCCTGCAGCTTCACCGACACCACCGCGGTGAGGCCGTCGCGCACGTCCTCGCCGCTGAGGTTGGCGTCCTGCTCCTTGAGCAGCGACGCCTTGCGCGCGTACTTGTTGAGCGTCGCCGTCAGCGCGCTGCGGAAGCCGGTGACGTGGGCCCCGCCCTCCTCGGTGTGGATGTTGTTGGCGTAGGCGAGGACGTGCTCGGTGAAGGTGGTGTTCTGGTACTGGAGCGCGATCTCGATCATGGTGGTGTCGATCTCGCGCTCGACGTAGAACAGCCGCGGGTTGACGACATTGCGGCCGGCGTTGAGGTGCTTGACGAACGCCTGGATGCCGCCCTCGAAGTAGAAGGTGTGGGTGAGATCGCGCGCCTCGTCGCGCAGCACGATCGCGATCCCCTTGTTGAGGAAGGCGAGCTCGCGCAGCCGGGTCGCCACCGTCTCCCAGCTGAAGGCGATCTCGGGAAAGATCTGCGGGTCCGCCCAGAAGCGCACCAGGGTGCCGTGGAGCTCGGTGCGCCCGGCCACCTCCACGGGTCCCTGGGGGACGCCGCGGACGTAGCTCTGGACGTGCTTCCTCCCGTCCTTGTAGACCTCGACGTCGAGGCGCTCGCTGAGCGCGTTGACCACGCTGAGGCCGACGCCGTGGAGGCCGCCCGAGACCTTGTAGCCGCCACCGCCGAACTTTCCCCCGGCGTGCAGCTTGGTCAGCACCACCTCGAGGGCCGAGCGCTTCTCGGTGGGATGCATGTCGACTGGGATGCCGCGGCCGTTGTCGAGCACCGACACCGCGATGTCGGAGTGGAGGGTGACCAGGATCTGGTCGCTGTAGCCCGCCAGCGCCTCGTCGATGCTGTTGTCGACGATCTCGTAGACGAGGTGGTGCAGTCCGCGCGCATCGGTCGAGCCGATGTACATGCCGGGACGGCGTCGAACCGGGTCGAGGCCCTCGAGGACCTGGATCTGCGCGGCGCGATACCCGTCGTCGCCACCGGCGGCGGGAGGGGCTGACCGAGCGCCGGCGCCCTCGGTGGAGGGGCCGGTCGGAGGAGTGGGCTGGATGTCGTCGGGACGTGCGCTGTCGTCGCTCAGAGGGTCGTGTGCTCCGGTTGCTGCCGCGGGAAGGACGGCGGAGGGTCGGGGTGTGTCCGGGGGCGCGCAGTGGCGTCCATGAGACACTGTGACGTACCCCAATTCTACCAGTCCACGAGGAGCTACCCCCGCCCCCATGGCCGGCGCCCAGCCCCCCGCTCAGAGGGAGCGGCAGCTCGACACCGAGGCGATGACCGACGTCGAGCGGCGTCAGCTCGTCACCCAGCTTCGGCGCAACTGGCGCGAGGAGATGAGCTCGGCCCGTCTCTACCGCCGCCTCGCCGCCACCGCCGCGGACGACGGCGAGCCCCAGGCGACCCTCCTGGAGATGGCCGGCCACGAGATCCGCCATGCCGACCACTGGGGCGAGCGCCTCCAGGAGCTCGGCGAGCGGCTCCCCAAGCTCCGGCCCAACCTCCGCGACGTCGCCCTCCCGCTCCTCGCCCGCACCGCCGGGCTCGGCGCGGTGATCTCGCTCATCGAGGGCGGCGAGGCCCGGGGGAAGTTCGACTACATGCGCCAGGCGCGGCTGCTGCCGGACGCCAAGTCGCGGGCCATCGCCGGCCGGATCGTCCCCGACGAGCGCCTCCACCAGGGCCATGCCGCCCGCCTCAGCGGCCGCACCGACGCCGCCAGCGCCGCCGGCCGGCCGCGCCGCACCTACTTCGCCGAGTATCTCCGCGACCTCATCTTCGGCCTCAACGACGGCCTGGTCAGCAACCTCAGCCTGATCAGCGGGGTGAGCGCGGCCTCCTCGACCCGGGTGATCCTCCTCGCCGGGGTGGCGGGGGTGATCGCCGGCGGCGCCTCGATGCTCGCCGGCTCGTACCTCAGCAACAAGTCGCAGCGCGAGGTGATCGACGAGGAGATCCGCCGCGCCGCCGAGCTCATCTCCTTCGCCCCCGACGAGGAGCGCGACACGCTGCGGCGGATCTACCGGGAGAAGGGCTTCACCCCCGACGAGGTCGAGCTGCTGGTGGGCCGCATCTGCGCCGATCCCGACCACTGGCTCGACGTGCTCGTCACCGAGGAGTTCGGGCTCAGCCTCGACCCCGGGCCGCCGCCGCTCGCCGACGGCGCCTGGGCGGGTGGAGGCTTCGCCGTCGCCGCGACCGTCCCCCTCCTCCCCTATCTGTTCACCTCGGGAGCGACCGCGCTGCTCCTCGCCTGCGCGCTCTCGGCGCTGGCCCTCTTCACCGTCGGCGCCGCCAAGACCCTGGTCACCCGGCGCAGCCCGCTGCGCAGCGGCGCCGAGATGGTCGTGGTCGGACTGCTCGCCTCGCTGGTCACCTTCGCAGTCGGCCGCCTCATCGGCAGCGGCGTGGGTTGACGCCTCCGCGGAGCTGACGGCCGTGCCCCTCGAGGAGTACCGGCGCAAGCGCGACTTCACCCGCACCCCCGAGCCCCAGGGCGGCGAGGGCCCCGCCACCGCCGCCGCGCCGGCGGTCTCGGGCTTCCCCGGCTGGGAGAACCTGCCCGCCGGGCTCCGCTTCTGCGTCCAGATGCACCGCGCCACCCGGCTCCACTTCGACCTCCGCCTCGAGCTCGGCGGGGTGCTGCTCTCCTGGGCGGTCCCCAAGGGCCCGACCCTCGACCCCACCCAGCGCCGCTACGCCGTCCACGTCGAGGATCACCCGGTCGAGTACGGCGACTTCGAGGGGGTGATCCCCTCCGGCTACGGCGCCGGCACCGTCGAGCTCTGGGACGCCGGCGTCCGCGAGTGGCTCCGCGAGACCGCCGAGGACCCCGAGGGATCGCTGCGCCGCGGCGACCTCAAGTTCATGCTCGACGGCCAGAAGCTCCACGGCGAGTTCGCCCTGGTGCGGATGGGCGGTCGGGGCGGCCGGCGCACGCACGGGGTGCCCGAGCCGACCGTCGAGCAGGACCGCGACTGGCTGCTGATCAAGAAGCGCGACGCCCTCGTGGTCCCCGGCTTCGACGCCACCACGCTCGACTGGTCGGTGAAGACCGGTCGCCGCCTCTCGGAGATCGCGGCGCAGGTCGGCGGCGACACCTGGGACGGCCGCGGCCTCCACCCCGGCACCGACCCGGCGGCGCAGCGGCAGCCGACCCTCGCCGAGGTGGTCGCCGCGGCGCCGGAGCGGCGGCTGCCCACCGCGATGCGGCCGATGCTCGCGATGACCGTCGACCAGCCGTTCTCCCGCCGCGGCTGGCTCTTCGAGCTGAAGTACGACGGGGTGCGCGCGCTGGCGACCATCCGGGACGGGAAGGTGCACCTGCGCGGCCGCAGCGGCCGGGACGAGACCGCCCGCTACCCTGAGCTCGCGTCCCTTGCGACGCAGCTGCGCGCCACCGAGGCGGTGGTCGACGGCGAGATCGTCAGCCTCGACGCCGAGGGGCGCCCGTCGTTCGAGCGGCTCCAGAGCCGGATCAACGTCACCGGCGCCCGCGCCATCGCCCTCGCCGCCGGCGAGGTCCCGGCGAGCATCGTGGTCTTCGACCTCGTCCACCTCGACGGCCACGACCTCCGCGACCTCCCCCTGGCGCTGCGCAAGCGGCTGCTCCGATCGCTGCTCACCGACAGCCCCGAGGTGCGCTTCGCCGACCACGTCGAGGACGACGGCGAGGCGCTCTTCGCGGCGATCCGCGAGCGCGGGCTCGAGGGCATGGTCGCCAAGCGCGGCGACTCCCGCTACGAGGGCGGCCGCCGTTCCGCCGCCTGGTTGAAGGTCAAGGCCTGGAACGAGCAGGACTGCGTCATCTGCGGGCTCACCTCCGGCCGCGGCGGGCGCACCGGGAGCATCGGCTCGGTCGTCCTCGGGGTCCACGACGAGGGCCGGTTCGTCCACGCCGGCCAGGCGGGGAGCGGGCTCGACGAGGCGATGATCCGCGTCCTCAACCAGAGGGCCGAGCCGCTGCTCACCGACCGCAGCCCCCTCGACCCCGTCCCCCACATCCCCCAGGAGGTCCGCTGGCTGCGCCCCGAGCTGGTCTGCGCGGTGCGCTTCACCGAGTGGACGGAGGCGGGGACGCTGCGCCACCCCGTGTTCCGCGGCCTGCGCCCCGAGCTGCGCCCCGAGGACTGCGTCCGCGAGCACCCGGTCGCCCCCGAGGAGGTGGTGGTCGAGGTCACCACCCCCGTCCCAGGCGCCGCCGCCGCCGCGACTGCCGATGATGGCATCGCCGACGCGCTGGCACGGCTGCGCGAGCTCGGCCCCGACGCCCACTGGGAGGTGGCCGGCCGGCGCCTCAGGCTCACCAACCTCGACAAGGTCTACTGGCCCGAGGACGGATTCACCAAGCGGGACATGATCGAGCACTACGTGCGCATGGCCCCGGTGCTCCTCCCCCACCTGCGCGACCGCCCGCTGGGGATGCAGATCTTCCCCGACGGCATCCACGGCAAGTCCTTCTGGCGCAAGCGCCTCCCCGACCACGCCCCGCCCTGGATCCGGCGCTGGACCTGGCACGGGGAGCGAGAGGTGACCTACGTGATCGTCGAGGAGGTCGCGACGCTCGCCTGGATCGCCAACAGCGGCGCCATCGACCTCCACCCCTGGCACTCGCGGATCACCTCGCCCGAGCAGCCCGACTGGGCGGTCTTCGACCTCGACCCCTTCGAGCCGGCGACCTTCGACGACATCCGCGAGGTCGGCCGCCTGGTCAGGGCGGCGCTCGACCACCTCGGGCTGCGCGGCCTGCCCAAGGTCAGCGGCCAGACCGGGCTGCAGATCTACGTCCCGATCACCACCGGCCCGGGCTACGACGCGGTGCGCGAGTGGGTCGAGGAGGTGGGGCGGGCGATCGGCCAGGTGCTCCCCGACAAGATCAGCTGGGAGTGGTCGGTGGCGCGCCGCACCGGCCGCATCCGCATCGACTACACCCAGAACATCATCGGCAAGACCCTCGCCGCTCCCTACTCGCTCCGCCCCGCCCCGGGGGCGCCGGTCTCGACCCCGATCACCTGGGACGAGCTCGACGACCCGGCGCTGCGCCCCGACCTCTGGACGATCCGCACCATCGGGGAGCGGCTGGCCCGGGTCGGCGACCTCTTCGCGCCGGTGCTCGAGGGCGGCCAGGACCTCCCCGGCACCACCGCCGCGCCGCCCCGGGTCGGCTGATGTGCCGCCTCGCCGGCGCCCCCCGCGACCGCGGCCAGGCGGTCGTCCGCGGGCTGCTCGGCGGCGCAGCGCTGGTGGCGCTCGGCGCCCTCGCAGCCCTGGCGACCCGCTCGGACGGCGGCGACGGCCTGGCGGCGCTCGGCAACGCGTCGCTGCTCCTGGGCATGGCTACCCTGGGGCTGAGCGCAGCGCTCGGCGGTCCCCGGGTCTCGCGCTGGGGCAGCTATGGGCGGGGCGGCGCCCGCAC
>DATARS010000220.1:0-26578 GCA_036269455.1 Candidatus Dormiibacterota bacterium
CAACGAGTGCGCAACGCCGTGGAGATCGGCGACCGCCTCCTCATCGCCGACTTCTGGACCGATCCCACGCACACCGTGCCGCTCATGGCGGCTCTCATGGCCGGCGAGTTCGCAGTGATCTGTCCCGACGGGGACGTGTACAGCCTGGACGAGGCCCGCGGGTGGCTCGCGGCAACAGGCTGGCGGTTCGTCGATCACGGTCCGCTCGCCGGTCCGATCAGCATTGTCGTGGCCGAGGCAGTCTGAAGGCCTGCTCCTCCCAGGGGGGATCGACCAGGCCCCCGGGTGGTTCCAGCACCGCGGGGGGGCCTATCGTGTCATCGAATGGTGGCACGGTCTGGGTTGAGCGAGCAACCCTGAGAGCAACCGGTGGCGGGTCCGTCGCTCTCAGCGCCGTCGCGTCAGGCGGATGAGCCCGATGACCGCCAGCGCGACCAGGCACATGACGCCCTCGGTCACCACGGCCGAGCTGATCAGGCGGCCGGTGCTGCTCGTCCCGATGAGGATGCCCATCAGCAGGTAGAGGAGGGCCGGGATCGAGATCACAGCGAACACGACCGGACGCATCGTCGTCCTCCACCATGGCCGCGGTCTCCATCGAGGCCCGCAGCAGGTCGTCCATCCGGTCCGCCGCCTCCCGTCCGAGCGAGGGGATGACGTGACTGTAGGTCGAAGCGGATCGTGACGCTGCCCGCATGGAACGGGCGGCCGAGGTCGGAGGCGACGGATCGCCTCGTTCCCCAAGCACCTCCCCGAGCTCCCTCGAGCGCGACGGAAGAGAAAAAGATGCCCGGCCGGTGCGCGACCGAGCGTGGGCGTTGCCGAACCCGAAAAAGTCGTCTAGCATTGCCTGCCATGTCTCGTGCAAGAAAGTTCGCGCTCGCCACCATCGCCGCCGTGGTCGGCCTGTCGTTCAACGTCTTCGGAGTCGTTCCTCCGGGCGAAGCGCACGGCACCCCGGCGTTCGCCGCCCAGGCAGATCCGACGATCACCATCACCAACACGGGCCTCTACTACCCGTTCAACCCAGGGCAGCTCAACGCCAGGGTCGGGGAGTGGGTGATCATCACCAACAAGGATCCGAACTGGATCCACAACGTTCGCGCCGAGGACAACTCGTTCGATGTGGACATATTGCCGCAGCACAGCGCGAGACTGATCGTGTCGAAGGCCGGAAGGTATCCGTTCTACTGCAAGTACCACCCCGCCAACCACAACGCCGCCACGCTGACCATAACCTGAGCCTGCGCCTTCGGGCGCGTCTAGATCGCGGTCAGCCGGCGTTGTGCCAGCCGGCGCTGGTCATGACCAGGGCGCTCGACTGTGGACCCGTGCCGGGCGGGCCGCCGGCGTGTGCGACCTTCGCCTGTTGCCCGCCGGCGAGCATGCACACCGAGGCGCTCACGCAGGACACGCGGTTGAGCCACGTGGACGTGTCGGCCGGGAGCAGCTGCGTGGTCCAGCTGTCGCCGCCATTGCCGGTCGTCGCCAGCACACCCTGCTGGGGGATGAGCCCTGCCTGGTCCCACGCCTGGCTCCGCGAGCCGGCCGCGGTGCAGTGGAGCGGGTCGGAGCAGCTGATGGTCGCCAGTCCGTTCGGGACGGACCTCGGCGCCCAGGTGCCGCCGGCGTCGTGGCTGACGAGCGCCTTCGCCCCGAGGGCGATGCAGTCGACCGACGACGCGACCGGGCCGCACCAGATGTCATTGATGTAGCCGTCGCCGGTGTCGACCGTGCGCCAGGTCGCCCCGCCGTCGGAGGTGGCGGCGATGAGGCCGGTGCATGCACCGGGGTTCGGACAGGTGTTGGCCGCCAGCCATCCGTCCTTGGCGTTGACGAACGTCATGCCCGAGACGCGGCAGCTCTGTGCGAGGGTGCAGACCGCGTCCGGCGCGGTCGTCGCCGTCCAGGTCGCGCCCGCGTCGGTGGAGAAGTCGAGGACGTTGGCGCCGCGCGGCTGGTCCGCTCCGTAGAGCGAGCAGGTGGACCCGCCGACGCAGGCGAGGCGGGTCGGCCCGTTCTGCCCGTCGGTGGGCAGGCTGCGCTGCGTCCAGGTCGCGCCGCCGTTGGCGGTCGTCAGGGCCACGCTGGTGGTCTCGCCGCCGCTGGTCGCGGCCGCGGCGACGCACCTCAGCGTGCTGAAGCAGGAGACGTCGAACACCGCCTGCAGCGATGCGGGCCGCTGCGGGACCCGCTCGACGGTCCACGTCACCCCGCCGTCGGCCGTCGCCGCGATCGCCGGCGCGAAGCCGGTGGGATCCTCGCCGACGGCCCAGCAGTGGCTCGCGTCGACACAGGTGAGACCCATCAGCGGTCCGATCGAGCTGGGCAGCTGCCGCGGCTGCCACGCAGCGACGGTCGTGGCCGGGGTGGGGGTGGCAGGTGAGGGTGTGGCCGCGGGCGTCGGAGGCTGCGGCGTGGGGGTGGGGGCGGGCGAGGCCGAGGTACTGGGGCCCGGGGTGTCGGTGGGCACCACGGCCGCGGGTGCGACCGTCGACTGGGCCGAGGGCGCGCTCGCCGGGCGACCCGGCGCACCACCGTGCGCGATCGCCAGGGCGAGCACCGCGGTCAGGGCGATGGCGACCGTCAGCCCGACCGCGACCTGGCCCAGCCATCCGCGGAGGAGGCGCAGCCTCATCGCTGGACCCACATGACGTGCATCCTGCTGAGAGTAGGGCCCATCCGCTCCCCGGAACCGACCGTCACGATTCAGTCACTGCCGAACCATCGACGGCCGTCGGTCACATCCGGCGGTCCCCGGCCGTCACTGTCACGACGGCACCCATCCGAGGAGATCCGACGTGGACGGGCACGAGGGACTGGCGGAGCGGTTCGAGGCCAACCGCGGGCAGCTGCACGCGGTCGCGTACCGGATGCTCGGCTCGTTCAGCGAGGCGGACGACGCGGTGCAGGAGGCGTGGCTGCGTCTCAGCCGGTCGGACACCAGCGAGGTCGCGAACCTCGGCGGCTGGCTGCGCACCGTGGTCGCGCGGGTGTGCCTCGACATGCTGCGGTCGCGGACGTCGCGGCGGGAGGAGCCGCTGCCCGAGGTGCCGCTCGCCGGCGAGGCGGGGACCGATCCCGAGGAGGAGGTGCTGCTCGCCGACTCCGTCGGGCTGGCGATGCTCGTGGTGCTCGACCGGCTCGCGCCGGCGGAGCGGGTCGCCTTCGTGCTCCACGACATGTTCGCGATCCCCTTCGAGGAGATCGCCCCGATCGTGGGCCGCAACGCCGCGGCCACGCGACAGCTCGCCAGCCGGGCGCGGCGGCGGGTGCAGGGGGAGCCGGAGGTCCGGGAGGCGGACGTCGTCCGGCAGCGGGCGGTGGTCGACGCCTTCCTCGCCGCCTCGCGGGGCGGTGACCTCCAGGCGCTGCTCGCCCTGCTCGACCCCGACGTGGTGATGCGCTCCGACGCCGCCGCGGCGCGGTCGGGCGCGGCGGCGGAGGTGCGGGGCGCCTCGGCGGTGGCCGAGACCTTCTCGGGGCGGGCGCGGGCGGCGCAACCGGCGACGATCGATGGGGTGCCGGGGCTGGTCTGGGCTCCCGGCGGCCGCCCGCGGGTGGTCTTCCGGTTCAGCGTCGAGGACGGCCGGGTCGTCGAGATCCGGCTCGTCGCCGATCCGCAGACCGTCGGCGAGCTGGACCTGGTCCTCCTCGAGGGGTAACCCCGCTACGCGGCCTGGTCGTGGAGCTCGAAGACCGGCCGCACGTGGGCGGCCGCCGCGGGGTCGGCGAGGATCGGACCGAGCAGCCGGCCGGCGAAGAGCTGGACCAGCCGCGGCTGGCGGCGGACGTAGGGGATGAGCACCTCGCGGAAGTAGGCGGTGGCCTCGTCGATGCTGAGCTCCACCGCGGTCACCCGCTGGGTCCTGCCGCCGAGCCGGATCTCGCCCTCGCCCGCGGCGCGCAGGTTGCGCACCCACTGGACGTCGCCGTAGGCGCCGAGAAGCCAGCGGCGGCCGTCGACGTCCATCACCGCGACCGGCACGGTGCGGGGCATGCCGCTCTTGCGGCCGCGAACGGTGAGCAGCCCGTTGGGGCCGAGCTGGAAGCGCGCGATCAGCGGGCGGGCCACCGAGTTGCTGAGGCGCACGAGCGCCGGGGCCTGAGCCATGGTGCTTCTCCTGGTGGTCCGCTGATCGGGCCGACGTCGTTTCGATAGTAATAGTACACTAGCGTTTCGATGGCGGATGTGGCAACGCTCCCGCAACGAGAGCCGATCCCCCGGGGACCGCGGGCCCGCGAGCGGGTCCTGCGAGCGGCGCTCGAGGTGCTCGCCGAGCGCGGCATGCCCGGGTTCACCATGGAGGCGGTCGCCCAGCGCGCCGGGGCGAGCAAGGCGACCCTCTACCGGCACTGGCGCTCGCAGGCCGCCCTGCTCATCGACGCGCTGGACCTGGTCATCGCCCCCTTCGAAGCGCCTGCGACCGGGACGTTGCGCGGCGACGTGCTCGAGCTGCTCTCCCGGCTCGAGGTCCTCGTCGGCACCCAGCCCTACGGCCGCCTGATGGCCGCCTTCGTCGACGCCGCCGAGCGCGATCCCGCCCTGGCGGGCCTGCAGGACCGGATCAGCGAGAGCCGCCGCGCACCGCTGCGGCGCATCCTCGGCGCCGCCCGCGACCGCGGCGAGCTCCCCGCCGCCACCGACATCGAGCTCGCCGTCGACCTGTTCGCCGGGCCTGCCTTCTACCGCCGCTTCGTCGTCCACGGACCCTTCCCCAAGGGGTACTCCCAGCGACTCGTCGACCTCGTGCTCCGCGGGCTCGGCGCGTCATCATCGCCGCATGACCGATAAGGAGCCGGTGTACGCCGAGCTCGGGCTGGCGACCGCGCCGTGATCGCCCGGCCGCCGGAGCGGGTGCGCGAGCTGCTGACCTGATCGGCGACGACGCTCCGGGGCCGGTGATCCGCGGCCTGAGCAGCCGCACCGTCTACGAGAACCGCTGGATGCGGGTGCGCGAGGACGAGATCCTCCGTCCCGACGGCTCCACCGGCGTCTACGGCGTCGTCGACAAGCCCGACTTCGCCCTGGTGATCCCGCTGGAGAACGGCGGCGTCCATCTCGTCGAGCAGTACCGCTACCCCGTCGCGGCGCGCTCCTGGGAGTTCCCCCAGGGCACCGACGCCGGCGGCGCCGGGGGCGACGCTGCCGCGCTCGCCCGGCTCGAGCTCGCCGAGGAGACCGGCCTGCGCGCCGAGCGTCTCGAGCCGCTGGGAACCCTCTACCAGGGCCCGGGGCACAGCAGCCAGCGGATGCACATCTTCCTCGCCACCGGGCTGACGCCGGGGCCTCCGCGGCGCGAGCTCGAGGAGCAGGACATGCGCCAGCGCTGGGTGACCCGCTCGGAGCTCGAGGCGATGATCGAGCGCGGCGACATGCGCGACTCCTCGTCCGTCGCCGCCTGGGCGCTGCTGCTGCTCCGCGAGCGCGGGCGCTGATCCCGGGTTGCGACGCATACTCCGGATCGATTCCCGCCGCCCGTGTCAACCAACCGGCGCCGGGTCGCCTCTGCTGGGGTGGGAGGCACAGGGAGGAAGGGCATGATCAGGCCATGGGCGCTCGGCGCGGCGCTGCTGCTCACCGCCTGCGGCGGATCGTCGTCGACCGGGGTCATCACGTCGCCGACCGGCGAGGTCGGCTCCGCGGCACCGAGCGCCGCCCCGACCCAGGCGGCGGACTGCCTGACGAGCAGCTCGCCACCGCCCCCGAGCCCGGCGTCGGGAACCCAGGTGCCCGCGCTCGCCACCATCCAGTTCGCCGGCCCCCGCCAGGGATGGGCGGCCGGCCGGGGGCGCATCCTCACCACCACCGACGCCGGGGCGACCTGGACGGCGCAGTACCAGGGGCCGGAGCAGGTCACCTTCGTCGACTTCGTCAGCTCCAGCACCGGCTGGGCGGTCACGCTCGACGCCCTGCTCGGCACCACTGACGGCGGGCACTGCTGGCGGCGCCTCGGCGAGCCCGCCCAGAGCCTGGTCTCGGTGCACTTCATCGACGCCCAGAACGGCTGGGGGGTCTCCGGGTCGAGCACCGCTCAGCGCGCCAACGGGCTGCCCAACACGCTGGTGCTCGGCGATGGGCCACCGGTGCAGCCGGCGGGCGGTGGCCTGGTGGTCACCACCGACGGCGGCCACAGCTGGCGCAGCGCCCCCGGCGGTACCCCCGCCGACGTGCAGAGCGTCTGCTTCAGCGATCCCGGCCACGGCTGGCTCGGCGCTGGCGGTCACGTGTACCGCAGCAGCGACCGGGGTGCCGGCTGGCACGAGGTGCCCGGCCTGCCCGCCCAGCCGGGCAGCTCGGGGGTCATCTCGCTGGAGTGCGCGCTGCCGGACTCGGCGTGGATGCTCGACCTCACCCTCGAGGGCGCCGCCGGCAACCAGCCCTACTCGGGCCTGGCGTCGGTGGGGGGCCAGGGGATCGTCGAGCTCTTCGCCGACCAGCTCGGCGGCGCCGGCAACCGCACCCCGCCGGGCTCGTACCCGGGACCGTTCAGCGTCATCAGCGCATCCACCGCCGCCTTCGCCGGGGAGACGCCACCGCTGCCCGCCAACCCCGTGGGGCTGGTCCAGGCGACGGTCTCGGGCGCCTCGGTGACGGTGACCGCGCCGGTCCAGGTCGCCGGGATCGACCGCGCCTGGGGGGCGAGCTTCGCCAGCGCGTCGACCGGCTGGCTGGTCGCGGACACCGGCCAGGACGGTCACGCCGTCATCCTCGTGACCACCGACGGCGGCCACAGCTGGACGCGCCAGTACTCGACCGGCGCATAGACGAAATAGGAAGGGCGGGACCCGACGGGGTCCCGCCCCGCCCTGCCCTCGACCGGTGCGGGCATGGCACCCCCAGCTGGTGCCTCGGTCCCGCGGACGTTCCGCGGGCCCGGCTGCTCGCTGTGTCGAGAAAGCGGCCTGGTGAGAGGTGTCGCCACCTCTTCTCCTGCAACGGACGGACGGTCAGGTTCTTGCAGGCCGGCGCATGGAGAGGCGGATGGCGAGCAGTCCGACGATGAGCAGCAGCCCGCCACCGGCGGACAGGCCGGTGCCGGTCGACGGCGGGGCGAGCCCGGGCGCGGGATTCGCGCTCGCTGCGGCGGCTCCCGTCGCCGGCGGCCGAGCCGGGGTGATCGCCACCGGCGCCGCGGGGCCGTGGGCGGCGGAGAGCAGTGCCCCGGCGGCCTGTCCCGAGTCGCCCAGCAGCCCGTCGACGCTGCCGACCGCGGCATCGCCGCCGCTGGCGCCGGTCGCGCTCGCGCGCAGCAGGGTGAGATCGAGCAGCCCGGGCACCGACACCGCAGTGCCCGGCGTGTCGCCCGCGGTGCCGCCGGCGCTCTCGCCCGCGACGGCGACGAGGTAGGCGTTGTCGTGGCCGTCGGTGGTGGCCTGGGAGTGGAGCAGGATGATCACCACCGCGCCGTTGGCGAGGCCGATGTCGGCGCCGTTGGCCGCCCCGTAGCCGCCGGACCGCGACCCGGAGTGGGTGGCGTCGCTGAAGCTCTCGAGCACGGCGACGGTGATCAGCCCGCCGGTCGTCGAGTCCTCGCCCGCGGGGAGGAGACCGGCGTCGAGCAGCGCCGTGCGCGACTGCGACGCGGGCGGGCCGCCGGTCTCGGTGCCGGTGTCCCAGCTGAGCACGGCGAGGTCGAGGACCGCGTTGCTCGGCAGCGCGGCCAGCGACCCCCGCCGGGCGGCGCCGTCCTGACTCGCTCCGCCGGCGACGTCGTTGCCGAGCAGCCGCAGCGCCGTCGCCCGCGCGCTGGTGTGATCCGGCGCCGCGCTCGCCGAGGTGCAGCTCACGCAGGTGTCGAGCGGGGCGACGCGCAGCCCCGCCGCGTCGGCGCCGCCGGGTGGGGCCACCGGGCTCGCGTGCACGGGCACGCATTCCGACCAGAGCAGACCGGCGGCGGCGAGGGCCGCGGCGAGCACCCGGATCATCACGACGCCGCGGCCTCGAGCGCGCGGGAGAAGGTGTCGAGGTCGGCGTCGGAGAAGAGGGCGAAGCGCACCTCGCGCAGCGGCGTCCCCGGCTGCTCGAGCGCCTCACGCGCCGCCGCCACCGCGATCGGCGCGGCACGCTCGATCGGGAACCCGTAGATCCCGGTGCTGATCGAGGGTGCGGCGACGCTGGCGCAGCCCTCCGCGGCGGCGAGGGCGAAGGCGGTGCCGTAGGCGGAGCGGAGGTGGACATCGCACTCCTCGGCGCGGCCCTCGCTCCACCGCGGCCCCACCGCATGGACGATGTGCCGGGCGCGCAGCCGGTGCCCCGAGGTGATCACCGCCGAGCCGGTGGGGCAGCCGCCGGGGTGGCGGCGGTGCAGCTCCTCCTGGAGCGCGGCGGCGCCGGCGGCACGGTGGATCGCCCCGTCCACCCCGCCACCGCCGGCGAGCTGCGCGTTGGCGGCGTTGACCACCGCGTCGACGTCGAGGGTGGTGACGTCGGCGCGCTCGACGGTGATGCGGCCTGCCCCGGCGGGAAGCTCACGTGCCTCTCCCGCCACCGCGGACTACTCCTCGGGCGCGGTGAAGGCCAGGCAGGCGTTGTGGCCGCCGAAGCCGAACGAGGTGGTGATCGTCAGAGCCGGCGACGCCGCCCGGCCCACGTTGGGGACGTAGTCGAGATCGCACTCGGGGTCGGGCTCCTCGAGGTTGATCGTCGGCGGCAGGTAGTGGTCGTGGATGGCCAGAATCGCCACCATCGCCTCGAAGGCCCCGGCGGCGCCGAGCAGGTGCCCGGTCATCGACTTGGTCGACGAGATCGGGATTCGCGATGCGCTCTCGCCGAACACCGCCTTGAAGGCGCGGGTCTCGGCGACGTCGTTGAGCGGCGTGCTGGTGCCGTGCGCGTTGATGTAGCCGACCTCGTCGGGGCGGCGGCCGGCGCGCATCAGGGCGCGGTTGATGCAGCGGATCGCCCCCGAGCCGGAGGGGTCGGGCGCGGTGATGTGCGAGGCGTCGGCGGTGGCGCCGTAGCCGGCGACCTCGGCGTAGATCCGCGCACCGCGCGCCAGCGCGTGCTCGCGCTCCTCGAGCATGAGCACGGTGGCGCCCTCGGCGAGCACGAAGCCGTCGCGGCCTCTGTCGAAGGGACGCGAGGCGCGCTCGGGCTCGTCGTTCCGCGTCGAGAGCGCCTGGGTGATGGCGAAGGAGGCGATCGCGATCGGGGTGATGCCCGCCTCGGTGCCGCCGGCGAGCGCGGCCACCGCGTCGCCGCGCTTGATGATCTCCGCCGCCTCGCCGATGGCGTGAGCACCGCTGGAGCACGCGCTGACGATGGCGAAGTTGGGCCCCCTGGCGCCGAGGTCGATGGCGACCATCCCCGCCGCCATGTCGGCGATCATCGTCGGCACGGTGAACGGCCAGACCCGCCGCCATCCCTTCTCGTGGAGGGCGAGGGTCTCGTTCTCCATGATGTCGAGCCCGCCGACCCCCGAGGAGACGATGACGGCGACGTCGTCGGCCTCGGCGGCGATGTCGAACCCGCTGTCGGCGGCCGCCTCACGGGCGGCGACCACGCCGAGCTGGATGTAGCGGCTGGTGCGCCGGGCCTCCTTCTTCCCGAGCGCCTCGGCCGGGTCGAAGTCCTTGACCTCGCCCGCGATGCGCACCGGGTACTGGCTGGCGTCGAAGCGGCGGAGCGGGGCGACGCCGCTGCGGCCCTCACGGCAGGCCTCCCAGGTGGAGCGCCAGTCGTTCCCGATGGGGGTGATCGCGCCCAGGCCGGTGACCACCACCCGGGGCCTCGCCCCGGTCACGTTCCCGTTCCCGCTCGTCATGTCCCTACTCCCATCGGCGCCCCGAGAGCGTGATAGCCGCCGTCGACGTGGAGCACCTCACCGCTCACCGCGCGCGCCATGCCGCTGAGCAGGAAGAGGACGGCGTCGGCGACCGGGCCGCTGTCGGCGCTCTCCCATCCCAGGGGCGCCTGCTCGGCCCAGCGGTCCTTGAGTCCCTTGAACCCGGGGATCGCCCTGGCGGCCATCGTCTCCAGCGGACCGGCGGCGACGGCGTTGACCCGGATGCCCCGGGGACCGAGGTCGCGCGCGAGGTAGCGGACCACCGCCTCGAGCGCCGCCTTGGCGGGACCCATCCAGTCGTAGAGCGGCCAGGCGACGGTGGCGTCGAAGGTGAGCGCCACCAGCGCGCCTCCGCCCGCCTCGCGCGCCGGCATCAGCGGCGCCAGCTCGGCGGCGAGCGTCTTCATCGAGAAGGCGCTCACCTGCATCGCCGTCGCCACCGACTCCCAGGGGGCGGTCATGAAGCCGCCGCCGAGGCAGTCCTCGGGCGCGAAGCCAACCGCGTGCACGGCGCCGTCGACGGCGCCCCAGCGGCGCCCCACCTCGGTGGCGACGGCGGCGACCTGGTCGGCGCGGGTGACGTCCATCTCGAGCACGTCGGGGACGGGGTCGAGCCGGCGGGCGCTCTTCTCGGTGAGGCTCATCGCCCGGCCGAAGGAGGTGAGCAGCACCTCGGCGCCGGCGCGCTGGGCGGCCTCGGCGATTGCGTAGGCGATGCTCCGCGGGGTGAGCACGCCGGTGACGAGCAGGCGCCTGCCCGCGAGCAGGGCCGGGACGGTGGCGGGCGCAGAGGTCACGTCGGTCACGCTGCACACCCTAAACCGTCACGCCGGTGCAGGGTTATGGGGCGTTGCGCGGGAGCGGTCACCGCCGCTCCGCACGATGGCGCAGCGCCTTGACCCCGAGCGCGCCGGCGCCGGCGGCGAGGGCCACGCTGACCGCCCCGACCACCACGTGGACGAGGAAGAAGCCGTCGAGGTGGTGGTCGGGATAGACGTTGCGCACGAAGGTGACCCAGACGTAGAGGTTCCAGACGGCGAGGCCGACCAGGTACCAGCCGGCGCGGCGGGAGATGACCATGACCGCTGACCCTCCTAGGTGTGTGCCCGGGCTGCGCCGGCGTCGCGGACGAGGTCGAGCATGCTCTCGTGCCAGGCGGGCGAGCCGGCGAGGATGTCGCCGGTGCGGTAGACGCCGCGGGGATCGCCCTCCCAGTCGGTGACCACCCCGCCGGCCTCGAGCACGAGGAGCGAGCCGGCGGCGACGTCCCAGAGCGAGAGCCCGAGCTCGAAGTAGCCGTCGAAGGTGCCCTGGGCGGTGTAGGTGAGGTCGAGGCTGGCGGCGCCCGCGCGGCGCAGGTCCTCGACCCGCTCGAGGGTCGGGTGGAAGACGCGCAGGTAGCGCTCGCGGATCTCGGGGCGGCGGAAGGGAAAGCCGGTGGCGACCACCCCGCTACCGTCACCGGCGACCCGCAGCCGGCGGCCGTGGCGGTCGTGGGCGCCCAGGCCGCGGGCACCGCTCCAGAGGTCGCCGGTGAAGGGGGCGGCCACCGCCCCGGCGGCGGGCAGGCCATCGACGAGCAGCCCGACGCTCACCCCCACCACGGGGAAGCCACGGAGGAAGTTGGTGGTGCCGTCGATGGGGTCGACCGCCCAGAGCGGACCGCCGTCGGCGGTGACCGTCGACGCCGACTCCTCGGCGAGGACGCCGATCTCCGGAGCCCCGGCGGCGAGCACCGCGAGCGCGGCGGCCTCGGCGGCGCGGTCGGCGGCGGTGACGTAGTCGCCGTGGCCCTTGCTCTCGGTGTCGAGGGCGAGCCGGCCGGAGCGCCAGCCGGTGACCACCTCGCCCGCGGCCTCGACGGCGCGCACCGCCAGGTCGCGGAGCTCGGCGAGGGGGCGCATGCGGACAGCGTATCCCGACGCGCATCCTGCTCGTCCTGGCCCATGATCGCCCCACATGGCCGCGATTCTCGTCGGCACCTCGAACTGGGCCGACCACGAGCGGTTCTACCCGCCGGCGCTGGAGAGGGGGGCTCGGCAGCGCGAGAAGCTCACCTACTACGCGCGCTTCTTCCCCGTCGTCGAGGTCGACACCACCTTCTACGGGATCCCCCGGCTGAGCACCGTCGAGGGCTGGCTGCAGCGCACCCCGGCGGACTTCCGCTTCAACGTCAAGGCGTATCGCTCGCTCACCGGCCACGAGCGCGAGGGCGGACGTCCCCGCGCCCCCACCCCGGAGGAGGAGCGCGACTTCATGGCGGCGATCGCGCCGCTCCGCGACGCGGGCCGGCTGGTCGCGGTCCACTACCAGTTCCCGCCCTGGTTCAAGAACAGCCCCCAGGCGCGCGAGGCGATCGCGGTCGCCCGGGAGCGCCATCCCGAGGACATCGTCGCCATCGAGTTCCGCCACCGCTCCTGGTTCGACGACGGCGCCTGGCCGGGCACCGCCGACCTGCTCCGCGAGCTCGACGCCGTCTACGTCGGGGTCGACGCCCCCCAGATCGGCGACGCCACCGCCCCGCCGCTCCTCGAGGTGACCTCGCCGCGGCTGGCGATCGCCCGCTTCCACGGGCGCAACCGGGGCACCTGGTACATCCGCGACGCGGCCAGCAGCCGGGACCGCTTCGACTACCTCTACCGGCCCTCCGAGCTCCGCGAGTGGGTCCCGGCGATCCGGGCGGCGGCGGATTCGGGCGTGCCTGTCCACGTTGTCATGAACAACAATCGCTCCAACTACGCCGTGGTCAACGCCTTCGAGCTCGCCGCGCTGCTTGACGTGGAGCTCCCGCCGCCGCC
The DNA here is from genome assembly GCA_036269455.1 of Candidatus Dormiibacterota bacterium. Classification (GTDB taxonomy): domain Bacteria; phylum Chloroflexota; class Dormibacteria; order Aeolococcales; family Aeolococcaceae; genus CF-96. The sequence continues at coordinate 12,587 of DATARS010000220.1, forward strand.
TCCGCCGGTCCTCGAGACCCTCCGGGAACGGGACGGGCGCCTCCCCGAGTGGGCGGGGAGCGCCGCCGCCGACCTGGAGGCGCCACCGGGCCAGCTCGACCTCGGAGTCTGACCGAGCGGTCGGGAGGGAACAAGGCACTTCTTTCTCGGGCCGGAATCGGCGAAGATACCTGCTGGCGGTCGGCCCCAGCCGTCCGCTCAACCTGGACGTTCCCAAACCCACGGTGTCCGGCCCGCAGCGAGAGGGGTGCTGTGGCCGACCTGGTTCCGGCTCCGGGAGGAGGTACCGCAATGGCTATGGTCGCTCCCCGACGCAACGATCGCGGACGGCGTCCCGCCCCGAGTGGTGTGGTCCTGCGCAACGAGGCCGAGACCCACGAGGTCGAGGTGGCGCGCGCGCTCAACCAGTGGGCGGTCACGGTGACCAGCCTCAACGACGGCCGGATGATCTGCCAGGACTTCTTCAACCGCCGCTGGGAGGCGCTCGCCCGGGCGGAGGACTTCGTGAGGCTCCTGAATCGCAAGGAGCCGCCTCCCGGCTGGTAGTCAGCCGGCCGGGGTCCCATCCTCGGCGGCCCGCGGGAACGTCACGGGAAGCACGACGTCGTCGCCGTCCCTGCGGACGGTGAGGGTCATGGTGTCACCCGGACGCCGCGCGGCCACCGCGGTGCGGAACTGGTCGGCTCCTCCCGCCAGGGTGTAGGCGCCCACGCCGGTGATCACGTCGCCGGGGCGGATCCCCGCCTCGGCGGCCGGCGTGTCCGGGGTGACCCGGCCCACCTCGACGCCCCAGGGCGCCGGCAGACCGCGCTCGCGGGCGAGCTCGAGGCTGACCGAGCGCACCGCGGCGCCGAAGCTCACCGGCGGCTGGTCGCTCTCCAGCGCCGGCAGGAAGCGCGCCAGCTGCACCGGGTCGTAGCCGACGAGCATGCGCTCACCCACCTGGACCACGGGGACCGCCACCCGGCCGAGCTTGCCGAAGAGCACCGCCGAGGCGGAGGGGTCGCTGTGCACGTCGCGGGTGGTGAAGCGGTGTCCGCGGCTGCGGAGATGGGCGACCACCGCCTCGGAGTCGGGATCGCCCCTCCTCACATAGACGGTGATCGGCGCCCCGGCCATGGTCAGCCGTCCCCGCCTCCGGAGGACTCCGGCGCCGGTGCCGTCCCGGCGGGCGCGGCGCCGTCTGCGCCCCCACCCCGACCGCTGCGGCGGCGGCGGCGGCGGCGGCGGGCGCGCGGCGTGTCACCACCGCCCTCGGCGGGCTCGCCCGGGGTCGTGGCCGTGACCGCGGCGGCTCCGTCGGCCTGGCCGTCCGCACCCGGGGCCCCAGTGCCACGCCCGCGGCGGCGGCGGCGGCGGCGGCGCTGGGCGGGCGCTCCGTCGGCGCCGGGCTCCGCGCCGGGAGCGGCGGCGGCCGTCTGGTCCTCGGCCCCCGGCGCCACCGCGACCGGCTGGCCGGGACGGCGGGCGCCACGGCGGCGGCGGCGGCGGGACGGACGCGCCCCCTCGCCCTCGGTGGCTTCGCCCTCGACGGCGGCGGGGGCGGCGGACGGACGGCGGCGCGGTGCCTGGCTGCGCTGCTTGGTCGGAGTCACCAGCTCGGAGGCGGGCAGCCAGCCGCCGGTCGAGCGCGCGGCCTCGACGAGGACCCCGTACATCGACTCCTCGCCGGCGCGCAGGGTCTGGCTATCGCCGATGCAGGCGACCAGCCGCCGCGCGCGCGAGATGGCGACGTTGAGACGGTTGGGGACGCGGAGGAAGCCGATGCGGCCGCGCTCGTTGCTGCGCACCAGCGAGATGACGACGAGGTCCTCCTCGCGCCCCTCGAAGGAGTCGACGGTGTCGATCTTCACCGGGCGCTTGAACTTCCGGCGTCCGAGCGCCTGGCGCAGCCGCTCCACCTGCTCGGCGTACATGGCGATCACCGCCATGCTCAGCTCGCGCGGGCAGCGCTCGTCGAGGAGGCGCACCACCTGGGCGGCGACGCGCACCTCGGCCTCGTTGCGCAGCGCGCCGCCGGGACCGCGACGCTCGGCGCTGCCCTTCATCCCCTCGGTGTCCACGAAGTGCAGGGCGACGGGGAACGGCTTGCGGGTGACGAAGGAGTACGCCTGCACCTCCGGCGCGTCCTGGAGCTGGGACTCGTACGACGCCTTGGAGACGTAGGCGGAGATGTCGGGGTGCATGCGGTGCTGCACGGTGAGCAGGCACTTGGCCTCATCGACCAGGCCGCCCTCCCAGCACTGCTCGAAAAGGCTGCGGTTGACCAGATCCTCGAGCGCGGGATCGGTCTCGACGATGCCATAGAGGGCGTCGTCCTCGACCGGTGGCAGCTGCTTGTGGTCACCGACCATCGCCAGCGCCGAGCCCAGCCGCAGCGCGGGCAGCGCCTCGTCGGCGCGTGCCTTGTTGGCCTCGTCGAGGATGACGATGTCGAAGTTCATGTCGGTGATGGCCGACGTCGCCGCAGTGGCGCAGGTGGCGAAGTAGCAGTTCGCCGTCAGCAGCCGCGGATCATCCTCGTCGTCGCAGCGGAACTGGTCGACGGTCGGGTGCACGCGCTCGGCGCGGGCCACGCGCACCGCGCGCATCCCCGGCGTTCCGGCGAGGCGCTCCAGCGCGTTGTCGACGGCGAGATTGCTGTGCGAGGTGACCAGGATGCGCTGATCGGGGTCGCGCGCCAACCGGCGTTTCACCGCCTCGACGATGACCGTGGTCTTGCCGGTGCCGGGCGGGCCCTGGATGAAGACGCACTGGCCGGCGTCGCAGTTGGCGAGCAGCCCGACGGCGCGATCCTGCGGCGGGTTGGGGATCATCCCGTCGGTGAGCCAGCTGTCGCCGGTGGGCTCGTCGGGCAGCGCCGGGGAGATCGTCGCGGGCGCGACCAGCAGCTGGGCGAGCAGCCCGACGCCGTAGTCCTTGGTGGCGATGGCGGCGAGGACGCTGCGCTTGGCCTGGTAGAGCGCGCGGTTGAAGGACGGGGTGATGTAGCCCTCGGTGCCGGCGTGCTCGAAGGTGCGGCAGACCACCTCGACGATGCGGCGGTGGTGGTCGATTCGGCTGACCCGGCCGACGAAGTTGGGCTCGTCCTCGGGTTCGACCAGGACGGCGGCGTCGGCCTGGAGGTTGAGCGGGTCGTCGGGGGCGACGGTGAACTCGACCTTGCCCACCTCGGGCTGGCGGCGGTCGGCCTCGGAGAAGACCCGGCCGCAGGAGGGGCAGCGCTCGTGGTCGTCGGGCCGCCAGAGCGCCCGGCAGTTGCGGCACCGCCAGGACTCACGGGCGGAGACGAAGCGGGTGCGCTGGGTCGAGGCGCGCAGCTTCTCCGCGCCCTCGAGCCGGTCGACGAGCTTGATGGTGGCGTAGAGCTGCGGCGACACCGAGGCGCGGCGGGTGGACTCCCGCCAGTCGAGCAGCCGGAAGGTGTCGCTCTCGGTGCCGTTGTCGGCGCTCACCACCGGGTGCCGGGTGGTGATGGTGAGCACCTTGGCGCCCTCGGGATGCCCGGTGGTCGGCTTGACCGCGTCGACGCGCAGGGCGAGATGCTCGCGCACTCCGTCGGGGGCGGCCTGCACCGCGCACTGGAGGGTCAGGTCGGGGAGCGAGAGCCGCACCTGGGGCGGCTCGGCCTCGGTGAAGGAGACGGTGAGGTGGTCGAGCTCGCCAATGCGTTCGGCGAAGACGCGACGGGGGTCGCCGTCCTCTCCCCCATGGCCGTTCGCCAGGGTCGAGAGGATCACCATGGCGTCACTGCCATCGGGCACCAGAAGGTGCAACCGGTCGATGGCGAGGTCGGGAGCGATCAGGGGAGGTCAACCTCGAGTACGCCGTGCGAGCCCATCTGCAGGCACCGGCGCGAGAACTCTGGCGAGGCTTCGTGCGCGCGCGGCGGCCCGAAGGCCGGCGCACGGCGACGGGCGACGCAGGTCCACCCGGAGCTGCGCACGAATCCTTTCGCCGGGAAGGACTATATCCGAAACCGTACCGGGTGCGGTAGTCCCCCGGTCACGGTGCTGTCGCAGCGCCCGCCCTCACCCGCGGTGGGCTCGTGAGGCGGCGCCACGAACCGTCAGGAGCAGCGTACCCATCCCCAGGCCCGCCTTAACTAGAGAGGCCGCCCCGATCCGGCCGGGGCGGCCCCTGTGTCACGTCAGGTTGAGCTGCCGAGCTCGGGGTCGACTACCGACCCGAGCGGCGGCGGAGGCGCCGGCCCCAGCCGAGGGCGGCGCCACCGGCCGACATCAGCAGGAAGCCGGGCAGGAACGGAGCGTCCGCACCGGTCTGCGGCACCACGGCCACGGGCTTGGGGGCCTGGGTGGTCGTGCCCGCAACCACGGGCGGGGGCGCCTGCTGGACGACGGGGACGGGAGGAGTGGTGGTGTGGTCCTCCGACTTGCAGTCGTCCTGGAGGATGAACTCGACCTCCTTCTCCGGGTCGCTGAACCGCAGGTCGATGTGCCAGCCGTTGTCGGCGGGATGGAAGCCCTTGTCCTTGAGCTCCTTGATCAGCTCACGCGAGTCGATGGTCGCGATCTTCTGCTGATCGTCCTTGGCGCCCTTGTCGAACTTCCAGTCCTGGGTGTCGACCTTCTCGTCGTCACCGGAGGGCTCGTGGTTGTCGAAGTAGATGGTGAAGTGACCGTCCTCGTTGTGGAGGCTGTTGCCCCACACGGTGACGTCCTTGCAGTCGGAGATGACACGGACGGCGTCACCCGCGGCGGGGCCCTTGTCGGAGCCCTCGGCGGTGACCCACACCTTGTTGTCGCCGATATGGGTGTCCGCGGCGACGTGCCCCGCGGTCAAGCCCGAGACGGAGGCGAACGCGAACCCGGACACGCCGAGAACGACGCCGATCACGCGCGCCTGGATGGGGGAAACGGTCGGTCGGACCACTGGGACGTCACCTCGCTGTGCGGCCCTTTCTTCGGCGCGCACCCCGGTTGCTGATGGCAGTCCCGCCCTACTGCACCCTTCCGCCGGAAACCCTCCTCCCCGCTTGCTACCCAACCGTCATATGGGAGAGGCCTTCGGGACCCGGCGCTCATGTAACGCGTACTCGGCACCAATCTTTCACTCGCCACGAACTCACCTCCCACCGCCTCGCTACCATCCCCCGCGCCCCGCCTCACGAGGAGCGCGCCACGTCCGAGTCCGCGACGATCCCCGTTCCCGCCGCCCCGGCTCGCCGCCGGCCGTGGGCCGGCCTGGTGGCGCTGCTCGCCCGTCCCCGGGCCCCGTACGCGCTGCTGGCGGTGGTGTCGCTCCTCTCCGTCGGCGCGCGCGCGTGGTGGCTCGACCACCCCTCCCGCGCGCTGATCTTCGACGAGGCCTACTACGTCAACGCGGCGCGGGTGATCCTCGGCGTCCACGTCCCCGGCGGCGACCACTACGCGGGCTCGACCCCGGGGCTCGATCCCAACCAGGAGCACCCGCCGCTGGGCAAGCTCCTCATCGCCCTGGGGATGAGGCTCTTCGGCGACGGCGCGCTCGGCTGGCGCATCCTCCCGCTCGTCTTCGGCAGCCTCGCGATCCTCGCGATGTTCTGGCTGGTCCGCGCCGCGGGCGGGGGCGCCTGGCTGGCGCTCGGCGCCGCCGGGCTGATGGCGGCCGACAATCTGTCGCTGATCCACGGGCGCATCGCCACCCTCGACGTCTTCGTCGTCGTCTTCATGCTCGCCGCCGTCGCGCTCTACCTCCGCGAGCGCTCGGTGCTCGCCGGGCTCGCGCTGGGGCTGGGCTGTTGCGTGAAGCTGGTCGCGCCCTACGCGCTGCTGGCGCTCGCCCTGCTCGAGGTCGGCCGGGTGGTGCTCGGCAGCCGCGCGCCCGACCTGTCCCTGCGGCGGCGCGCGATCGAGAGGCTGGCCCCGCTCGCCACCTGCGCGGCGGTGACGATGCTCGCCTACCTCGGGATCCTCTACGGGCTCGACCACTTCTGGTCGGCGTACCACAACCCCCTGGTGCACACCCGGGCGATGTTCGACTACGCCGCCAAGCTCACCAACCCGCACGGCCCCGAGGGCATCGCGTCGTATCCGTGGCAGTGGCTTCTCAATCAGGAGCCGATCAACTACTACACGGTGAACACCAACGTGCTCACCGACGGCAAGGTGACCGCCACCCACCCGGTGGTCGCCTTCCAGGGGGTGATGAACCCGGCGATCATCCTGCTGACGCTGCCCGCCCTCTTCCTCGCGGTGCACACCGCCCGGCGCGACCGCGACGACCTGTCGCTGCTCGCCCTCGCATGGTTCCTCGGGACCTTCCTCCCCTTCGTCATCGCCGCGGCGCCGCTCGGCTCCTTCGGCAACCGGATCAGCTACCTCTACTACATGGTGATCGTGCTCCCCGCCGTCTACCTGGCGGTGGCACGGCTGCTCTCCCACGGTGCGCTGCCCCGGGCGGTGATCGCCGGGTACGTGTGCATCCTCGGCTACTGGTTCGAGGCGCTGTACCCGTTCCGAACGTGGTCGGGAGGCTGACCGGGGCGCTCCGCGCGGCGCTGCGGGACCCGGCGCTGCGCCAGGCGCTCGCCATCGTCCTCGGCCTGCGCGCGGTGCTCGGGCTGATCGCCTGGGCGTCGATCATCCTCTACCCGATCACCGGGGTCGGCGGCGACCACCTCGAGCTGCTCACCCCGCAGAGCTCGCGGCTGTGGCCCTGGGTCGGTCCCTGGCAGCGCTGGGACGCGCTGTGGTACGAGCACATCGCCCGCAGCGGGTACGGCCACGGGGCCGCCGACGCCGCCTTCTTCCCGCTCTTCCCGGGCCTCGTCCACGTGCTCACGCCGCTGACCGGGGGCAACCCCGCGCTCACCGCGCTGCTGCTCAGCACCGCCGCCCTGCTCGGCGCCCTGGTGGTGCTCCACCGCCTCGTCGCCGCCGACCTCGACCGCGGCACCGCCGACCGCAGCATGCTCTACCTCGCCCTCTCGCCGGTCGCGTTCTTCCTGCTCGCCGGCTTCACCGAGTCGCTCTTCCTCCTCCTCGCCACCGGCTGCCTGCTGGCCGCCCGGCGCCGGCGGCTGCTCCTCGCCGGGGTGCTCGCCGGCCTCGCCGCGCTCTGCCGGTCGACCGGGGTGCTGCTCGTCGCCCCCCTCTTCGTCGAGATCGTCATCGAGGCACGGGGGCGTCGGCGCGAGGGGCGCTTCCCGCTGCGCCCGGCGCATCTCTCCCTGCTCCTCCCGGTGCTCGCCATCGCCGGCTGGGACCTCTGGATCCGGGTGCACCTCGGTGTCCCCGGCGGGGTGCTGGCGCTCCAGCGGGAGGTCTGGGGGAACCACGCGGTGGCGCCCTGGACGGCGCTCCACGACAGCCTGCGGACCGTGCTCGACGGCGGCCATCCCGAGGAGGTGATCAACCTCTGCGCCTCGATCGCGCTGGTGATCTCCATCCCGCTGATGTGGGGACGTCTCCCCGCGGCCCAGGTCGCCTACGCGGCGGCGAGCATCCTCCCCATCGTCTGCCGGGAGTCGCTGGTCACCCCCCAGGAGAGCAGCGCCCGCTACCTGCTCACCGTGTTCCCGGTGTTCGTTCTCCTCGCCCTCGCCGGCCGCCGCGACTGGGTCGACCGGCTGGTGCTGGTGAGCTTCCCCGTGCTGCTCGGCGCGCTCGTCGCCCACTTCACCCACTTCGCCTTCCTCGGCTGAGCCTCGGCAGGGCGGGCGGGCGGTGCCATACTGCCCCCGTGGACCAGCAGCCGCCGGCGCTCGATCTCAGCGGCCTCCACCGCGAGCTCGACCGCCTCAAGTCGCAGCTCTGCCGGTGCAATCACAGCGGCGAGTGCCTCGCCTGCCGCGGCTTCGAGGTGCTCCGCGAGCAGTCGCAGATGGTCGCCGCCGCCGCCTCGCAGCCGGTGCTGATGCAGGTGGCCCAGGAGGCCGCGGTCAAGGACCTGATGAGCCAGCTCGGCGGCCTTCAGGAGAAGCTCGTCGACGACCCCCGGCTCCACGAGCTGCTCGGCCAGATCGTCGAGCGGGTCCAGGAGGACCTCGGTGGGCCCGAGCAGCTCCAGCGGCTCTTCGGCGGCATGGGGATGGGCGGCTTCCCGGGATTCCCCGGCTTTCCCGGAGCGGGCCCGACGGCGCCGGACGACGCCGGGCCGATCCCGCCCGACGACCGTCCGCCCTCGCCGCCGCGCTCTCCCCACGAGGACTGACGCAGCGCGTCATTCCGGCAGCCGCCGGTAGAATGGCGCCGACGGTCGCCAAGTGAGAGGTCCGCGTCCATGCCCCAGCGCCTTCGCCGGTCGGTTCTGGCCTGTCCCGGCAGCAACCCGAGGATGATGGAGAAGGCCGCGTCCAGCGCCGCCGACGAGGTGTTCCTCGACCTCGAGGACGCCTGCGCGCCGCTGGAGAAGCCCGGCGCACGGGCGAAGATCGTCGAGGCGCTGACCACCCACGACTGGACCGGCAAGACCCGGGTGGTGCGGATCAACCAGGTCGCCAGCCGCTTCGCCTACCTCGACCTGCTCGAGGTGATCCGGGGGGCGGGTTCGGCGCTCGACTGCATCATGGTCCCCAAGGTGCAGAACGCCGGCGACATCGCCTTCGTCGACCGCGCGCTCACCCAGCTCGAGCAGGAGTTCGAGCTCGAGCCGGGGCGGATCGGCATCGAGGCCCAGGTCGAGGACGCCCAGGGGCTGATGAACTCCGACTCCATCGCCTTCTCGAGCCCGCGGCTGGAGACCCTCACCTACGGTCCCGCCGACTTCTCCGCGGCGATGCAGCTGCCCTCGCTGACCGTGGCCAACGGCTCGCCGGACTACCCCGGCGACCCCTTCCACTACGTGCTCTTCAAGCTCGCGGTCTCGGCCCGGGCGGCCGGCATCCAGGTGATCGACGGGCCCTACCTGGCGATCCGCGACGTCGAGGGCTACACCCTGGCGGCGAAGCGCGCCGCCACCCTCGGCTACGACGGCAAGTGGGTGCTCCACCCCGGCCAGATCGACGCCTGCAACGCCGCCTTCACCCCGAGCCAGGAGCAGTTCGAGCGCGCCGCCGCCATCCTCGAGGCCTACCGGCACGCCACCGAGGTGGAGCGCAAGGGGGCGGTGATGATGGGCGACGAGATGATCGACGAGGCGTCGCGGAAGATGGCGACCCAGTTCTACCTGCGGGGACGCGCGGCGGGGCTCGAGCCTCGGCAGCCCGCCACCACCTCCTGAGGCACTGACACCATGGCGACGACCACGACCTTCGACGACGGCCTGACGACCGAGCAGCGCGACGTCATCGCGCTGGTGCGCGACTTCGTCGAGCGCGAGATCATCCCCGTCGCCCACCAGCTCGAGTACGACGACACCTACCCCGAGGCGATCGTCCGCAAGATGAAGGAGCTGGGCTTCTTCGGCTTCGCCATCGACGAGGAGTGGGGCGGCGCAGGGCTGAACATGGCGACCTACGCGCGCGTCTGCGAGGAGATCGCCCGCGGCTGGATGTCGATCACCGGGGTGATCAACACCCACTTCATCGTCGCCTTCCTGCTCCAGCAGTTCGGCACCGACGAGCAGAAGCAGCGCTTCCTCCCGAAGATGGCGACCGGCGAGCACCACGCCGCCTTCTCGATGAGCGAGCCCAACTGCGGCTCCGACGTCCAGGCGCTGCGCACCAAGGCGCTGCGCGACAACGGCGACTACGTCATCGACGGCACCAAGATGTGGGTGACCAACGGCGAGCGCTCCACCGTCGTCGCGACCCTGGTGAAGACCGACCCCACCACCAAGCCGGCGTACAAGGGGATGTCCTGCATCCTCGCCGAGAAGCAGTACGAGGGCCTGAGCGCCAGCAAGCACATCCACAAGCTCGGCTACAAGGGGGTGGAGACCACCGAGCTCGTCTTCGAGGGCAACCGCCAGCCGGTGGGCAACCTGCTGGGCGGCGTCGAGGGACGCGGCTTCCAGCAGATGATGGCTGCGATCGAGGTGGGACGCATCAACGTCGCCGCCCGCGGCGTCGGCGTCGCCCAGCGCGCGCTCGAGCTCGCTCTCGCCTACGCGCAGGAGCGGTACACCTTCGGCAAGCCGATCGCCGAACACCAGGCCATTCAGTTCAAGCTCGCCGACATGGCGACGAAGATCGAGGCGGCTCGGCTGCTCACCCAGAAGGCGGCGCGGACCAAGGATCGCGGTGAGCGCACCGACCTCGAGTCCGGCATGGCCAAGCTGTTCGCCACCGAGACCTGCATGGAGGCGGTCAACGAGGCGATGCGCATCCACGGCGGCTACGGCTTCAGCCGCGAGTTCGAGATCGAGCAGCTCTACCGGGACGCCCCGCTGCTCTGCATCGGCGAGGGCACCAACGAGATCCAGCGGATCATCATCGCCAAGCGGCTGATCGAACGGTCCCGCTCCTAGCGGAGGGCGGCCTCGACGGGGGTGACGGGCATGCTCACGACCAGGACGGTGAGCGCGAGGATCATGGCCACGGCGCTCTCGCCCAGCCACGACGCGGCGCGACGGATCATGGCCTGACACCTCCTCTCACGACGGCCCTCCTCGCCGGTGCGGCGGGGACGGGACGTGTCGAAACTCTCGCACGGCCCCCACTGCGGTTCCGATGACGGGGCCGTCACGATCCCCCGATGGCATCCGCACGGGCGAGCAGCTCGCGGTCGTGCTCGTGGCTGAGCATCGCCGCGGCCAGGTCGGGGCCGAGCCAGCGCAGCTCGTCGACCTCGTTGTTCGGCTCGAAGACGCCGTCGCCGGCGGGCGCCTCCATCAGCCAGTAGTCGACGGTCTTGGTGCGGCCGGCGTTGTCCAGGTAGCGGGTGGTGCCGGCGTGCGGGCCCAGCCGGCAGCGCAGCCCGGTCTCCTCGCGGACCTCGCGCAGCGCCCCCTCCTCGAGGCTCTCGCCGGGCTCGAGCTTGCCCTTGGGAAGGCTCCAGTCGTCGTACTTGGGGCGATGGATCACCGCCCACTCCCGCCCCCCGCCGGCGCCCCGCCGCCAGATCACGCCGCCGGCGGCGCGCACCTGGGGCGCGGCCTCGGTCATCCCCCGGCGGCCTCCGGGTGGGGCTGCTCGTCGAGGCGGTCGAGCCGGTAGCCGACCCCGAAGACGGTGGTGAGCCGGAAGGGCATGGCGGCGAAGCCCTCGAACTTCTCGCGGAGCCAGCGGACGTGGACGTCGACGGTCTTGCGGTCGCCGAAGAAGTTGCTCCCCCAGACCGCCTGGATCAGCCGCTCGCGCGACTGCACCCTGCCGGGATGGGCGAGCAGGTACGAGAGCAGGTCGAACTCCTTGGGGGCGAGGCGAACCTCGTCGCCGTGCATGCGCACGATGCGAGCGCCGCGGTCGAGCATGAAGTCGCCGAGCTGGTCCACCTCGGCATCCGCACCGCCGCCGCTGCTGAGCTCGACCCGGCGGAGGATGGCGGTGATCCGCGCCAGCAGCTCGCTGAGCGAGAAGGGCTTGGTGACGTAGTCGTCGGCGCCGATGCGCAGCCCGACCACCTTGTCGACCTCGCCGCCCTTGGCGGTGAGCACCAGGATGGGGGTGGTCATCTCCTGGCGGAGGATCCGGCAGACCTCGAGGCCGCCGAGCTCGGGGAGCATGAGGTCGAGCAGGATCAGATCCGGGCGCACCCGCCGGGCGGCGGTCAGCGCCTCGGGACCGGTCCGCGCCTCGTCGACCCGGTACCCCTCCTTGACGAGGTTGTAGCGCAGCGTGTCCCGGATGGTCTCCTCATCCTCGACCACGAGGATCCGTTTCGAGCTCATTCCAGCCAGCTCCCCCTCTTGCCGGTCCCGCTCCTGGACTCTGATGCTGCGGGAGGTCGGGCGATCGTGGGGTTGTTCATTCATTAAGACATGATTAACCGTACTCCGGCGGCGACAGCGGGACCCGCATATACTCCGCACACCATGTCGGAGGCAGGGATGCGCGGCCCCTCCGCACTGCCCGTGCGCCTTCTCGAGGCGATCGCCGAGCGCCTCGAGGAGGGGCTGGTGGTCGTCGGCGCCGACCACCGCCTGCGCTTCGCCAATCCGGCGGCACGCCGTCTGCTCGGCCTCCCCGAGGAGCTCGAGGGCAGGCGCCTCGAGGACGCGGTGCGCGACTACCGCCTGCCGCTGATGCTGAACTCCTGCCTGGGCGGGGGCGGCGAGGTGGTCCGCGAGCTCGACGACCCGGCGGCGTCGCTCCACCTCGTGGTCCGCGCCCTCCCCGTCGGGGACCCCGGCACCGCCCCCGTCGAGGTGGCGCTGCTGCTCCGCGACGAGACCCGGCTGCGCCGGCTCGAGACGGTGCGGCGCGACTTCGTCGCCAACGTCTCCCACGAGCTGCGCACCCCGGTGACGGCGATCCAGCTGCTCGTCGAGACCCTGCTCGGCGGCGCCCTCGACGACACCAGCGTCGCCGGCGAGTTCGTCAGCCGGATCGGGCTCGAGACCGCCCACATGGCCCAGATGGTCGCCGAGCTCATCGAGCTGAGCACCATCGAGTCCGGCCGGCGGCAGCTGCGCCCGGTGCCCACCGCCGTCGACGACCTGGTGGCCGCCGCAGAACGGCTGCGACCCCTCGCCGACGAGCGCAACCAGCAGCTCCTCCACGAGGTCGACCCGGCCACTCCGGCGGTGCTCGGCGATCCCACCCGGCTCGGCCAGGTGGTGCGCAACCTCGTCCACAACGCGATCAAGTTCACCCCCCAGGGCGGGGTGATCACCCTCTCCGCCCGGGGCCGCCGCCACCGCGGCCGCGAGCTCGTCGAGCTGCGCGTCGCCGACACCGGCTGCGGCATCTCCCCCGATGAGCTGGGGCGGGTCTTCGAGCGCTTCTACAAGACCGACCGCTCCCGCGGCCGTGACGGCGAGGGCACCGGGCTGGGCCTCGCCATCGCCCGTCACACCGTCGAGGCCCACGGCGGCACCATCGAGGTCGAGAGCACCCCGGGGATCGGCTCGACCTTCATCGTGCGGCTCCCCGGCGCCGGCTGAGTACAGTTGCCGGCCTCCACCCAGGCAGGAGGTCCCTCCCAGTGCAGTTCGGCAGGTATTACGAGGAGTTCGAGGTCGGCGCCACCTACCGGCACTGGCCCGGCAAGACCATCACCGAGGCGGACGACCACCTCTTCTGCCTGATCACGATGAACCACCATCCGCTCCACCTCGACGCCCACTACGCTGAGACGTCGACGCACTTCAAGCGCAACGTGGTGGTGGGAAACCTGGTGTACAGCCTCGCCCTGGGGATGAGCGTGCCCGACATCAGCGGCAAGGCGATCGCCAACCTCGAGGTGGAGAACCTCAAGCACGAGAACCCCACCTTCCACGGCGACACCATCTACGCCGAGACCACGGTGGTGGCGATGCGCGAGTCGGCTTCGCGGTCGGACCGCGGAGTGGTCACCGTCGAGACCCGCGCCTACAACCAGCGCAGCGAGCTGGTCTGCTTCTTCCGCCGGCGAGTGATGGTGCCCAAGCGCTCGGCTGGACAGGTCCAGCCCGCCGACGAGCCCATCGTCCCCGCCGGCGGCAAGCCGGACCTGGAGCGATGACCACCCCGAGCGCGGCAGAGCTGGGGCGCTACAACGTCCGGCCGCTCACCCCGGGGCCGGAGTCGGCGCTGCGCGACGCCGCCCTCGCCCTCGGCGCCGGGCCCGGGTCGCTCCCCGCGCTCGCCAGCCACGGCCGCGCCGAGGCCGTCGCCGTCGCCGGCCTCGCCCCCGACGAGTGCCGGGTGCTGACCCGCGAGCTGCGCCGGCTCGGCGGCGAGGCGATCACCTCGCCGGAGGGCGACCGTGCCCTGCTCCTCGGACCGCTGCGCGCCTTCGGCGAGCTTCCCTCCCGGCTGGTCGAGTGGGGGCAGCGCACCGAGGTCCTCGGCGCCGCCCTCCAGGCGGCCCTCGCCGGGCGGGGATCGCGCCCGTCGCCGCTGCCGGCGGGCCGGCACCTGCTCCGCTTCGACCAGCGCACCCTGGTGATGGGGATCGTCAACGCCACCCCCGACTCCTTCAGCGGCGACGGCACCGGCGACGACCCGGCGGCGGCCGTCGCCCGCGG
>DATARS010000221.1:0-22819 GCA_036269455.1 Candidatus Dormiibacterota bacterium
CGACTTTCACCATGGCTGCCACCACCGGAACGAGTTCCTCATCCGCCGCACCCCCGAGGGCGACCTCGTCTTCCTCGAACCCGACGGCACCGTGATGGGCACCGCCACCGGAGGCCACTGGAAGCTCCCCAAGAACTGGCGAGGCCCCTGACACGGGCGGAGTGCTGACAACGGGTCACCCCCAAGCACCAAGCGCCCCACCCACACGCGGCGACAGCACCACAGAACAGACCAGAACCCAGAAAACCCGCGTCCCCGAGCACCCCGCCCGTCAGACCCCCCGGCGTCCCTCGCGCAGCCGTGCGATCACCGCGGGCAGCTGCTCCAACCCCGCGTCGAGCACCGCCTCGACGAACGCCGACCACTCCACACCGCCCACCTCCACGTCCACCCACCCGTGCGCCGCCTCCAGCCGCTTGCGGGTGCGGTCGTCGAGGGTCACACCACCACCCGTCCGCGACTTCCTCGCCGGAGCCGCGGTCGACGCCTCGCCGCGTGCGGGCGCCCGGGCAGGTGCAGGTGGACGGGGCGCCGGCGCAGGCGCAGCGGCCGGCGCCGCGGCGGGCCCCCCGCCCGGCGACATCTCCGACGTCGGCACCGATGCCGACACCGTCTCCGCGTCGTGGTTGGCGCGTCCCGGGATGCGGATCTCCGTCTCGCCCAGGCGCACCACGTCGCCGGGCCCGATGCGGCGGGGCCGCGCGGAGAGCTGCGCACCGTTCACGAAGGTGCCGTTGCTGCTCCCCATGTCGGTGACGGTCAGGCCGTCGGGGCCCGGGGTGAGGGTCACGTGCCGCCGCGAGGCGGCCTCGTCCTCGATGAGCAGGCCGCGGCAGTCGCGCCCCACCTCGATGGTCGCGCTGACCGGGACCCGGCGCGGCGGCCGGCCCGGCTCGCGGATCTCGACGACGATCGCCTCCGCCACCGCTACGCCCGCAGCAGCTTCGCGCCGGCGCCCGCCGCGGCCACGGGGGCGACACCCGGCAACGGCCCGAGCAGCCTGCTCCGCACCCTGCTCATCCGGATCTCCCTCCGCGCTCGATCCCGACCGCAGGGTACTCCGTCGGGCGGCGCGGGTTGCCCGGGGAAGCGGGGCTCCGATAGCCTCGTCGGCGCATGGGGTTCCTCGACCGCCTCCTCGACCGGCAGCCGCCGCCGCGCGACGACGAGTCGGCGGCCCGGTTCCTCTCCGAGGCGGAGGCCGCCTTCCGCGAGGGCGACGTCAACCACGCCGTCCAGCTCGCCCGCGACGCGGAGCGTTCCCAGCACCTGCCCCCGCAGCTCGAGGTGCGGGCGTTGCTGATCCAGTCCCGCGGCCTGCGGGTCACCGCCGACCGCTCCCGTCCCCAGCGGCTGCGCGCCCTGCGCAGCGCCGAGCGCGCCGACGCGCTCGACCCGGGATCGTTCATGGTCGCGCTCGAGCTCGGGATGAGCTGCTTCGAGCTCGCCGACATGGAGCGCGCCGAGGCGTGCTTCCGCCGCTGCGTCCGGCTGGAGCCGCGCAGCGCCCGGGTCTGGGGGATGCTCGCCCGGGTGCTGCCCTACCTCGACCGTCTCGCCGAGGGCGACGCCTGTGCCGCGACCGCCGCCCAGCTCGACCCGTACCACCACGCCGTGCCCTACCGGGTCGACGCCGACGCGTTCCACGCCCTCGCCGTGGTCGAGTGGCAGGACATCCCGGCGACCTACCAGGAGGCGCTCGGCGACACCGACGTCGTCATCCACGAGCTGCCCGGCCGGGAGATGATCGAGCACGGATTCGTGACCCCGACCACCCTCGGCGTGTACAGCGGCGGCGGCCGCCCCCGCACCGGCCCCTACGCCGAGACCAGCTGGCTGGAGCAGATCATCCTCTTCCAGCGGATCATCGAGAGCTACAGCCGCACCCCGGCCGAGCTCCACCACCAGGTGCGGATCACCCTGCGCCACGAGATCGGCCACAACCTCGGGCTGGACCACGCCGCGCTCCATGAGATGGGGCTGGACTGACCCGGTCACGGGGCGGTCACACCCGTTTGGGCTCCGTTGGTCGGGTGGGACACTGCATGCGTGGACCAGGCCAAGGCACGCTATTTCGAGGGCGAGCTGGTCGACGTCGAGGGCGTCACCGGCTGGATCACCGCCGCCGCGGACGCGGTCGAGTGGCTGTCCGCGCTCGGCGCCGAGCCGGTGTCGGTGCTCAACGAGCGGATCGCCGGCCACCCCATGCGCGCCCGGCTCGACGCCGCCTCCGGCGAGCTGCCCGGACGGCGCAGCTGGTGGCTCGCCGGCGCCCTGCTGATCCTCACGATCAACGTCGACGGCCAGATCATCGCAGTGGTCCGTGAGGTGGCGATGGAGAGCACCTCCGCCGCCTGAGCCGCCCCCGTTTGCCACCATGGTAGAGTGGCACGCGCGAACGGATGTGCGAGAGGGGAGGGTTCGATGCGCCGCTGGAGACCAGCACCGCTGCTCCTCGTGGCGCCGCTGCTGCTCCTGACCGGCTGCGCCGAGATCCACACCTGGACGGCGGCGGCCACCGTCCGGCCGGCCTACCCGGCGCCGAGCCAGAGCCCGCCGCCGCGGTGGACGCCGCTGCCCGCGCCCTCCGCCACCCCCCGGCCGACGCCGAGGCCGACGCCGCTGCCGACCCCGGTCCCGCGGCCCACGCCCTGGCCGAGCCCGGCCGCCACCGCCCCTCCGCCCGCCACCGCCGATCCGCCCGGAGGGGTCACCGCGGTCGGGGACTCGGTGATGCTCGGGGCCGCCTCGGCGCTGCGCTCGGCGATCCCCTCGATCGACGTCGACGCCGTGGTCAGCCGCCAGTGGGACCCCGGGGTCGCGACCGTCGACGCCGACCGCGGCTCGGGCCGGCTCCGCCCCACCCTGGTCGTCGGCCTTGGCACCAACGGCACCGTCAGCGCCGCCGAGTTCGACGCCATGGTCCGCGCCGCGGCGGGCAGCCGGCGGATCGTCTTCGTCACCGTGCGCGTCCCCCGGCCCTGGGAGGGGGGCGACAACGCCACCCTCCGGGCCGGGGTCGAGCGCCATCCCGGCACCGTCCTCGTCGACTGGTACACGGCGAGCGCGGGCCACCCGGAGTGGTTCGCCCCGGACGGCTACCACCTCACCCCGGCGGGCTCCCGCGCCTACGCCGCGCTCGTCGCCGCAGCCGTCTGATTCGTCAGTTCGGCGTCCCCACGAGGGTGCCGCGGGCTCTAAGGTGTGAGGGCTGGCGGATTCATCGACCCATGGGAGGAAGGGCGCGGACGTGGGTGGGCGTCGTTGCTCCCTTCTCGTCACCGTGGCCGTCCTCGCCCTGCTCGGGGCCATGGTCGCCGTCGCCGGACCGGCGCGCGCCGAGACCCTCGGCGGCTCCGCGGGCGGCGACTCCTACGCGCTCTGGATGCGGGGGGCCACCGGGACCGAGGGGCCGATGGCGCCGGTCTCCGCCCGCGTCCCGCCGGACGTCACCGCGTCGCGGCGCTCCGACACCTTCTCCTGCGGCGGATCGGCGGCGCCGCCGGGATGCCCGGCGATGGGCATCGACGTGCTCCGGCTCGCCGGTGACACCGCCACCGCCACCCTCGACCCCGCCGGCGCCGGAGCCTGTCCCCCGGCGGGGATCCCGATGCCCGACAACGGCCACCCGCCGCGGGTCGCGCCGCCCGGCGCCGGCGCCTGCGCGATGGTGGCCCACGCCGAGCTCCTCCACGCCACCCCGCTCGCGCTGATCGCCGACTCGGTGGCGAGCCGCTCGCTCACCCAGGGCTGCACCAGCGCCACCGGAGTGGCGAGCATCGGCACCCTGCAGATCGGCGGGCAGCAGCTGATCGGCGGCGACCATCCGCTGCTCGCCGGCTCGACGCCGGCCCCGAACCAGGTCGTGGTGCTGCCCCGCGGGGCGGCGGGCGCGGACGTGGCGCTGACCGTGGTGCTCAACGAGCAGATCCCCGACGCCGGCCGGGGCAGCTCGGGGCTGACCGTCAATGCCATCCACCTTCGCACCGGTCCAGCGCTGCCGGTGCAGGAGGAGATGATCATCGGCCACAGCCACACCGCGGCGAGCTGCACCCTCGAGATCCGGCACGAGAGCTACCCCGAGGGCACCGAGGTGGCCTTCGCCCAGGTCGACCCCGCGGTCCACGAGGTCACCGCCGGGCTCGCCGGTGGCGACTCGCCCGCCTGCTTCGGCGGCGACCGCCGCGGCGGTGGCTGCCACGAGACCATCTCGACGATCGTCTCCCGGGGCCGGGCCTCGCTGGGGATGACCGCCAACTACTCCGACTACACCCACGCGCTCGGCGCGGTGATCGCCGGCCATCGCCGCGCCACCCCCGACGACCTCCACACCACCAGCCTCTGCATCGGCGATCCCGTCGCCGGCCAGCGGACGGTGGTGCACCTGGTCAAGGGGACCGACGCGGCCGAGTGCCGCACCGCGGTCTCCGGCGAGCGCCTGGTCGGCGACGGCCGTCCCGACATCGAGGGGCTCGACGACCACGGGCGGCGCGGTGCCTTCTGGTGGAGCATCCGGCCCTTCGACCACACCGGCCGCAGCCTGGTGGGGATCCGCTCCGACGGCAGCCTGCTGCTGGCGGTGGCGAGCTCGCCGCCGGGCACCCGCGGCGGGATGACCATCCCCGACGCGGCCCGGTGGCTGCTCGACCACGGTGCCCGCGACGGCATCGCCCTCGACGGCGGCGAGCAGGCCGACATGGTGCTCTCCGGCGGCGGCCACACCGTGCCGCTCGAGCGTGGCCCGGCGCAGGTGCAGACGGCCCTGCTGGTGGGGGTCGCCGCTCCGGCCCCGCCGCCACCTGCGCCCGGAGCGCAGACGGCGGGAGCCGGCGGGGTGGGCGTTGCGGTGACCGCACCCGCTGGCGTCGCAGCGAGGCGGCTCCGCATCGCCACCTTGGCGGGGCGGCAGCCACCATCTCTGGTGGGCCGGCCCTGACCCTTCGACGTCCCCGCCTGACCCCCTCTCCGGCCCCCACCGATCGCACCATGCTAGTGCGTCGGACGGCTGTGGGAAAGAGTCGAGATCGAAGAGGTCAGGCCGCCAGGTCTGCGCCGTCCGTCAGATCGCCGAACTCGGCGGCGTATCGGGTCGCCGCCGCGTAGGGGATCATCGGCACGCCGTAGGCCTCGGAGATCGCCCGCAGCGTCTGCTCACGGCTGGCGACGTTCTCGGCGCTCACCGCGGAGGGGTCGTTGCTGCCGCTCCGCGGAGCCCACAGGTCGGGCTTCTCGGTGAGGCAGAGCACCCGGGAGTACTGGGCGCGGATCACCCGCTTGCCGCGCAACGTGCCCCCCCACATCAGCACCGCGCCCATCGCCATCAGCCCACTGGTGGGCGCGCTGCGATAGGCCCAGTAGCCGTGCACCGGGTAGTACGGGTACTCCTCGGTGCAGCCGTCGAGGGTGGTGCGGGCGTGGAGGCCGCAGCGGCAGCGCTCGTCCGGGGCGGGGTGCTTCGCCGGCTCGTGGGGCGAGCACATGCACAGCGCCTCGGCGACCGAGCCCGCGGGCCACTCGTAGCGCATCGCCACGCTCTTGAGGACCGGCCGGCCGAGCTCGAGGACCCAGCAGCGGAAACCGACGATCGGGTTGGAGATATCGTCCATCTACTTGGCCGGAACGGGCTCCTGCGGCTGGGGCAGGGGAATCACGATGGGCTCGGGTGCCGAGCGCCGCTCCTTGTGGGTGACCTCATCCGGTGTCATCGCCTTCGTCCCTCCGGCCCCTCTCGATGGCGGCGCGCCCATGAGGCGCCCACCCTATGCAGATAAGAACGTCCGAGGGCCCGAGATCCCTCCGCACCCGCCCATGCCGGTTATCCATGTCGGATAGCGGCCAGCGGGCATCTCTATCCGGGACGCAGATGGACGGGGTCCGACCGCACGGCGAACATGCACAGCGTCCAGCGGGCGTCCAATCCCCCATCCCGGACCCGCGACGCCTGCCGGCCGACCTGTGTGCCCGTGCTCGGGACCTGAGCGGGGAAGGCGTTCCCGCACTGGAGGAGGACATGCCGGAGGGAAAACGCGGTCTGGCCGGCGGACCGGCGATCGCGGGTTTCCGTAGGGTTTGTGCGCCTTCGGCCCACACAAGACTACGGACTGCCGTGTCGCGACCAGCGAGCGTAGCCGCCTAGCATTACAAAGGGTTTGAGCAGGAGGAAGGTGAGGTTGACAACGCGGGTGAGGAACGCGTCCCAGCGCTCCTGACCACGTGGCTTTCGCCGCACCAGTCTCCGAGTGCCTCATCGAGGCACTGCTCCAGATGGCGGTCACGCCGGGCGGCCCGGGTGTCGCGCGGCTGAACGGAGCTCTTTGGCAGAAACGGAGGTCAGCTCACACAGGAGGTCGCATCACGTCATGACGCGGATATACAAACACACGTGGGGTAGGTGAACTATGAGGCGGGTAGATAACAGAATGTGGACGCGGTACGCGCGCTTCTCGGTGCTGACCGCCGGCGTCGCGCTGGCGGCGGCCGCATGCGGTGGGGGTTCGGCCTCACTGTCCAGTTCCGGCGGGAGCGGATACGGCTCCTCCGGCGGTTCCGCGCTTGCGCCGCAGGCGCCCTCGGCGGTGCAGCAGGCACCGGCCTCCGGCTCGCAGAGCCAGTCGGCCCCCGCGCCGGCTGCCGGCGCTCCTGCTCCGGGCGCTCCGGCTCCCGCGCCGGGCGCTGCGAAGCCGGCGTCCAACGGCTCGGGGGTCCTGCCTCCGGCTCCGGGCGTCCCCGCTCCGCCGCTTCCCGGCCAGCCCAAGCCGGCGCCGCCGGCGAGTGGCGCCAACTTCGCCTCCGACGTGGGCGTGACGGCGAGCACCATCACCTTCGGCGCCATCAACCTGGCGTCGGCCACCCGCAGCCTCGGTCCGGTGGTCTCCGAGCCCACCCAGAAGATCACCGAGGCGGCGCTGACCTACATCAACAACCGCGGTGGGATCAACGGCCGCAAGCTGCAGCTCCTCACCTGTGACGACGGCGGCGACGTGACGCGCGCGCGTGCGTGCTACGAGAAGCTGAAGACCCAGGTGTTCGCATTCCTGCCGGCCGAGACCTTCCTGACCGACGTCATTCATCCTGCGCTCGCCCAGGACCACGTCCCCTTCATGAGCTGGGGCTGGTTCCAGAGCGAATACACCGATCCATACATGTTCCCCTGCCATGCGAATGGAATCCGCGAGGCCAACGCCCTGGCCAAGTGGGTGGCGGAGAACAAGCACCCGAAGACCGTCGGGATCATGTACCTGAACGTCTCCGAGGACATCGCGGCGAAGAACACCGCGCAGTCCGTCCTCCAGAAGTACGGCATCAAGGACGTCCAGGACATCTCGATGGAGTGGGACTCCCCCGACGAGTCCCAGCACGTGCTCTCGATGCGCGTCGCCAACCCGGACGTGGTCTTCACCTTCACCTGGGCGGCTCCGCTGGCCAAGTTCTTCCGCGATGCGGGTGGCCAGAACTGGTCGCCGCCGCTCGGCTACTACTCCAACCACGTCACCACCGACCCCGGCTTCGGCCCGGTCTGGGGTGACTACATCCGTGACCACGACGCCGGCATCACCTCGTTCCTGATCCCCGAGCCCTGGCAGGAGCCGGTGTCTCCCGGCAACCTCCTCTGGGAGCAGGTCACCAAGCAGTACAGCGGCTTCGACGTCGCCGGTCTGCACTTCAAGTACGCGATGGGACATCACATCTCGCAGGCGGCGTTCGTCTGCGCCATCGCTCTGCCGCAGATGATCGGGCCACTGGGGGCGAACGTCACCAGGGCCGGATTCATGCAGCAGCTGGAATCGCATCAGTACGACACCGGGATGGGTGTCATCCTCAAGTGGCCTCACGGCGACCACGGTCAGTATCCCTACTCCTTCAACAAGGAGTACATCTACCAGTGGATCACCTCGCCGGACGGCGGCTGGGAGGAGAAGCACGTCTATCCCGACCCGCTGTACCAGTAGTCGATCGCAGTCTCATCAACTGATCACGATTCAGAAGAGCCTCCGCTAAGAGCATCTCCCAAACAGCCCGGGGGACCATCTCGCTTCCGCGCCCAGTCCCCCGGGCTTCGGGAGGTGCCAATGACGGAGGTCACTGAGAGGGACCTGACGTCCGTGGCACTGTTCATATCCGCCCTGATCATCGGAGTGTCCCTGGGGACCATCTACGGGCTGATGGCCTTCGGAATGGTGGCTTCGTATCGCATCAGCAAGGTGGTCAACCTGGGCCAGGCGGGCATCGCCGCCTTCGGGGCCTCCGTGTACTGGTGGATGTCCTCGCAGTGGGGCGCACCACTGGTCGTGTCGCTCTTCGGCGGGGTGCTCGTCGGCGGCGTGCTGGGAGCCATCCTCGGGTACGCCAATCTCAAGCTGGCGAACCGGCCCAAGGGGCTGGTCATGATCTTCACCCTCACCGTGACCCTGCTGCTGTTCGCGTGGGTCGACCTCTTCATTCCCTCGTACAACATCAGCCCGGCGTCGCCCTTCGGCCAGGGCGGCTTCAACTTCCAGCTCACCTTCATCACCTACGCACAGATCGGCACCTTCGCCACCTGCATCGCGGTGGTGCTGGTGACCACCTGGGTGATGCGCATGACCCGCTTCGGCATGTTCGTGCGCGCCATCTACGACGACCCCGCGGGCGCGTCGACGGTGGGGATCCCCCTCGGCGCCTACGTGGTCGGAGTGTGGGCGGTCGCCGGCGGCATGGCCGGTCTCGCCGGCATCCTCGCCAGCAGCCGCGTCCAGCTCGACAGCATCCTGCTGCTCTTCGTCATGGTCTGGGGCCTGGCGGGGGCGGTGCTCGGTGGCCTCGAGTCCTTCGCCCTGGCCTTCGCCGGCGGAGTGCTCCTCGGGGTTGCCGAGGGACTGCTCGGCGGCATGCTCGGTGGCTCCCTCGGACCCGGCCTCGAGAACATGAGCGCCATCCTGATCATGGCGGTGGGCGTGCTCTATGCGGGCACGAAGCGGCGCCATCTCGCCCACCTGCAGACCTGAGGAGGCGCCCGATGCTGCGCACCGACGACCCTGCAACCGCGCGACCTGACGGCGTCACCGCCGCGGCCATGCCGGCCAACGGCCACGTCGACGCCTCGGCTCCCGCCGCCGCGGCGCCCGGCGGCCTTCTCCCGTGGCTCCGCTCGCACACCCGGCTGGCACTGCCCACCGTGGTGATCCTGTTCGGCGGGATCTGCTTCCTCCTGCTGCCCGGCCACCTGCTCTACGCCGGGTCCACCGCACTGGTCGCGGGGATCATCGGCCTCGCGCTCTTCCTGCCCATCGCCGCGCTCCGCGAGATGCCGCTGAACGCCGCGGGCCTCGCCGGCCTCGGCGCCTACCTCTACGCCAACGTCGCCTCGTCGGGCGGGGTGGGCAACGTGCTCCTCGGCGGCCTCGTCGCCATGGCGGCGGTGACCGGCCTCTCGGTGGTCGGCGGCCTCGCCTCGCTGGTGGTCACCGGCCTCTACTTCGTCGTCGCCTCGCTGGTGCTCCAGATCGGCATCGAGAAGGTCATCTTCTCGATCCCCGGGGTGACCGGCGGCGCCGCCGGTGAGGCCGTGCCCCAGCCGGTGCTCCAGGGCTGGTTCGACAGCCAGCGGGCGATCTACCTGGTGGTCTCCGGGTTCGCGCTGCTGGTCGCGGTGACGGTCTGGTGGGTGCGGCGCTCGCGCTTCGGGCGCCACTCCGTGCTGGTCGGCCACGTGCCCGAGGGAGCGTCGGCGGTGGGCGTGCGCAACTGGGCGGTGAAGCTGATGGTGTTCGCCATCAGCGGCCTGCTCATCGGCATCGCCGGCTGCCTCTTCTCGTTCATCAACGGCACGCCGCCAGGGACGCAGTCGTTCATCATCATCATCTCGGTTCTCTACGTCGCCATCCCCATCGCCAGCGGGATGCGCGATCTCTCCTCGGTCTGGGTGGTGGCGGCGGCGTTCACCACCATCCCGATCATCCTCGAGCCGCTGCGCCTCTCCCCGAGCTTCCTCGCGGGGATGATCCTGCTCGTCGCCCTGATCGTGGGCGATCGCCGCGAGTGGGTCGCCGGCCAGATCCGCCGGCTGCGCGCGCCGCGCGCCCAGGACACCGAGGCCGTGGCCGAGTTCCACGCAGCGCCCGTCCCGGTCGCCGCCCCGGCGAACGGCTCCGCCGGACCGTCGGTCGAGGTGATCGGCCGCCGCGACCCGGCGTCGGCCGGTGCCTCGGCGCGAGCCGCCACGGCTCCGGGCGGCCTGGTGCTCGAGGGACGGGACATCACCGTCGACTTCGGCGGCGTCCGCGCCGTCGACGCGGTGAGCGTGCGCCTCGGCGCTGGCGAGCGCCTCGGCATCGTCGGCGCCAACGGCGCCGGCAAGACCACGCTCTTCAACGCGCTGACCGGGTTCGTTCCCCTCCATGCGGGCAGCACCCGGCTCGAGGGAAGGGACATCACCCGCTGGTCCTCCTTCCACCGCGCCCGCGCCGGCATCCGCCGGACCTTCCAGCAGCCGCGCCTCGCGGACATGCTGACCGTCGAACAGAACCTGCTCGTCGGCCACGGTCACGGCGACAGCATCGAGCGGCGCGAGCGGGTCGACTGGCTGCTCGGGCGCTTCGGCCTCGAGCCGCTCCGTGGCATGCCGGTGGCGGCGCTGCCCTTCGGCGTCCGCCGCGAGGTGGAGCTGATCCGTGCGCTCGGACAGACCCCGAAGGTGCTGATGCTCGACGAGCCGGTGAGTGGGCTCGAGGACTCGGAGGCCGAGAAGCTGCTCGGCGTCCTCCTCGACCTGCAGGCCGCCGAGGGCTGGGGCCTGCTGGTCATCGAGCACGACCTCAAGTTCATCACCGAGGTCGCCGAGCGCCTGATGGTGATGGAGGACGGGCGCCTGCTCGTCGAGGGCCCGATCCACGACGTCATGCGCCAGGAGCAGGTCCGGCGCGTCTACCTCGGCGAGCTGGTGACCGCGCAATGACCGACACGCTGCTCGACCCCACCGCCACCCCGCTGCCACCGGCGCACACCGCCGGCTCCGGCCTCGCGGTCCGCGATCTCCGCGTCTTCTACGGGCCCGTGCCCGCGGTGCGCGGGGTCGACCTCGAGTGCCGTCCGGGACAGATCGTCGGCGTCATCGGCGCCAACGGCGCGGGCAAGACCAGCCTGCTCTCCGGCATCGCTGGCCTGGTGAAGACCTCCGGTGGCACCGTCTCGCTCGACGACCGCGACATCACCCGCTGGCCCGCGCACCGGCGCGGACAGGCGGGCGTCGTCTACGTCGCCGAGCGCCGCCGTGTCTTCCCCTCGCTCTCGGTGCGCGAGAACCTCGCCGTCGGCGGCTTCGGCCTCGACCGCGGCGAGGTCGACCGCCGGGTGGAGCGGATCTTCGAGCTGTTCCCGCGGCTGAAGGAGCGCGAGCGCGTGCCCTCGTTCCGGCTCAGCGGCGGCGAGCAGCGCATGGTGTCGATCGGCAGGGCGCTGGTCACCGGCGCCCAGTGCATCCTCTTCGACGAGCTCTCCCTGGGCCTGGCGCCGCGGATCGTCGCCGAGCTCACCGGGACCGTCCGGGCCCTCGCCGACGAGGGCCGGATGATCGTGCTCGTCGAGCAGTACATCGGGGTGCTGTTGCGGCTCGCCGACTCGGTGAGCGTGCTGGAGCGGGGGCGCATCCGCTTCAGCGGTCCGGCGCAGGAGGCGGCGCGCTGGCTCGAGCACCACGGCTACCTGGCGCATGCGGAGACCGCGGCGGTGGCCGCCGCGGCGCAGGCAACCGCGGGGACAGAGGCGAGGACATGAGGACGACCCCAATGGACCGATCCACTGAAGGAGGGGAGCGCATGGGCTCCAGGCGGACATCGACAGTGCGCGTCGCCCGCCGCGCACTGATCCTCACCGCGGCCGCGGGCATCGTCATCGGGGGGGGCACCGCCTGGCGCGCGCACGCGGATGAGGCCGGCGCCTCCGGCGCCGACTGCATGACCGGGTGGCACTCCGACGGAGTCGTCGCCGCCATCGGCGAGGGAGCGCTCTTCCCCTACGAGAACCTGATCGGCGAACCCTACGCCGGCGCGCTCATCGACGACACCCCGCACGGCACCGCCAAGGCGAGCAACGCCTACGAGGGCTTCGTCGGTGCGGTGCTGCTCGGCACCTCGAACCGCAAGCTGGGCCCGGACAATCCGACCAGCGCCAACGCGTACTACCCGCCTCCCGCCGAGGGCGGTTACGGCGGTGTCCACGACGCACACGACTTCGGCCCCCTCGGTCACACCGAGGCGGTGGTGTCGCCGAGCAAGTCGCTCGCCGACGCCAAGGCGCTCTTCGTGACCGGCGGCGAGGGGGCCTCGGTGGGCCCGTCGCTGGCGCACTCCGAGGTGAACGTGGGCAAGGACCAGCTCACCGGCATCGACCGTGCGGCCGCCTACGACATCCACCTCGGCTCGCTGCACATCGCCCTCGCCCAGACCGACATGGTGTGGCACAGCGACGGCACCGACCACGGCACCGTCGCCACCTGGAAGATGGAACTGCACGGCGTCGACGTCGACGGCAAGTCGATCTCCTCGTCGAACGGCGACGGGTTCTCCTTCCAGGGGCAGTCGCCGCAGCCGGGACCGGCGGCGCACAAGCAGTCCAACGACCAGTTCAAGCAGTTCACCGAGGCCCTCCAGAAGGGCGGCGCGGGTCGCTACGCGGTGGTGCTGAACGACGGCACCTTCGACGTGAGCACCGGCTCCATCGACGTCGACGAGGTCGGGCTCAAGATCGAGTCCATCCCCGACGCGACCAAGGGCGGCTCGCTGCGCGGCGCCAACATCCAGTTCGCCCGCCTGGTGAACCACACCAACGTCAGCCGTGGCCCCTGCGACGCGGTCAAGGAGATGCCGTCCTGGACGGACAAGACCCCGCCGTCGGGCCCGAACCTTCCGCCGTATCCGCCGCCTCCGTCGGGGCAGCATCCGGTGGTCTCCAGCGCGCTGCCGGCGCTCCCGGCGGTGCCCGCACCGGTCGCCGCTCCGGCGCTCCCGGCGCGCGCCTCGGCCGGCGCACCCGTGCCCGGCGCACTGCCGTCGGTGCTCGGGGCGGCGATCGACTTCCTTCGCTCGGCGGGAGGCGTGACGCCTCCCGCTTCGGGGCTCCCGGCCAGGAGCTGACACCACCGTGACGGGACGGGGCATGGCGGCGCCTGTCATCCGGACCGGCCGCGCGCTCGCGGTCGCCGGGATCATCGCCGGGCTGCTCGTCATGACCCCGCTGAGGGCGGAGGCACACGCTCGCCTGATGAGCGTGTTCCCCGCTCCCTCGTCCACGGTGCCCGCGCCGCTGCAGCAGATCCTGCTGCAGTTCAACGAGCCCATCGACCGCGAACTGTTCCGCGCCCAGGTGGACACGGAGGCCGGCGTTCCCGGGCTCGTCGGACAGCCCGTCTTCCAGACCGACCGCACCGTGCTGCTGCCGCTGCGGCACGACGTGTCCGGCGCCCTGGTGATCAGCTGGGTGGCGATCGGCACTGACGCCCATCCCGTGCAGGGCCAGTTCGTGGTGGGCGTCCGCACCGCCGCCGACGCCGGGACGCTGTCGGCCAGCATCACCGGCGCGGTGAAACGCAGCGGCAGCTTCGAGAGCGGCGCCGGGTCCGGCTGGCTCACCGGCGCCATCGAGGCGGGACGGGCGCTGGAGATCGCCTTCCTCTACATCATGCTCGGTGTGGTGCTGGTCGGCGCCCTGCTGCTGCCCCGCCGCCGGTCGACGGTCGCCGGTCTCCCCAGCGGCCCCGGCGCCCAGCTCGCCTCGACCGCCGTGCCGGTGATGACGCCGCGCGCCACCGATCCGGCCTACCGCGCCATCCTGGTCGCCGCCTCGCTGTCGGTGGTGCTGGCGCCGGTGCTCCTCTGGTTCGAGGCCGCCCGCATCACCGAGCTCATCCCGGGGGTGGGCATCGACCGCGTGCTGTTCTCGACCATCGGCGCGGTCACCGCCGCCAAGTTCGTGCTCTGGGCGGGGCTGCTGGCGCTGACCCTCCACGCCGCCCGTCACGCGACCGAGGAGCGCCTCCAGACCCGAGCGCGTGCCGGCATCGCGGTGCTCGCCCTCGGCCTCGCCGCCGCCTTCGTCGCCGGCACCCACGTCGGCACCGGCAGCGCGACCCCGGGCTGGCTGTACATCCCGATGATGCTCGGTCACGTCCTGCTCACCTCGTTCTGGGCGGGCGGGCTGCTCGCGCTGGTGGCGGTGGTCTTCCCCAGCCGCGACCCCGAGCGGATCTGGGCGGCGGTGTCGCGCTTCTCCGGCGTGATGACGGTGAGCGTGGTCCTCCTCGTCGGCTCGGGGGTGCTGCTCCTGCTCCGGCTGCTGGGCAACCTCAACGCGCTGTGGTGCACCACCTACGGCCTGGTCGCCGGCTTCAAGGTGACCGTGGTGGTGCTCGCGCTGGTGGTCGGGCTGGTGAACAACCGCATGGTCGCCGGCCACCGTCGCGAGCTGGAGCTGCCCGAGACGGCGCGGCGGATGATGCGCCGCACCGGCCCGTCGCTTCACACCCTGCAGCGGGTGGTCGTGCTGGAGGCCTGCGCGCTGCTGGTGGTCATGGTGCTCGCCGCGGTGCTCGGCGAGACCCAGCTGCCCCCGCTCTTCAACGGCCGGGTGCTTCCCGGGGATGCCCAGGATGTGGTCAACTCCGGCCTCTTCGGCTCCGGCTGCCAGTAGGGGACCGCGATGGGTGAGCAGGCGGCGCGCAAGCGGGAACGGCGGGAGGCCAGGGCGCACTCCCCGGCGGTCGGTGCGCGCCCGCCGGCGGTCACGGCGCCGGCGCGGCGGGTGATGGCGGTGCTCATCGCCACGGTGGTGGTGATCGGCGCTGCCGCCGCCGGCTTCCTGCTCTACCTCAGCCGGCAGAGCGACCAGGCGGTGGCGACCGGGGCTCCTGCGGCGGCCGCCCCCGCGGCGTCGTATCGGGCCGTGTACCGGGTCACCGACAGCGCCGGACCGACGCCGCGCGACCAGACCGACGTGATCGAGGCGCGCCGCCCCGACGAGGTGCGCGTCGAGCACCACGAGGGGGCGCCTCCGGGCGGGAGGATCTTCTCCGGCAGCATCATCAACCGCACCGCCCAGACCTTCCTCCCCGACCGGAGCAAGGGGTTCAGCACCCCGCTCACCTCGGCGCTGGAGCCCGACGTCTACTCGGCCCCGGCGCTCTCCGCCGCCGCCGGCGCCGGCGCGGTGGCGCGGCTCGGCCTCGGCGCGGTGCTCGGCCAGCAGTGCACCCGCTACCTGTACCGCCACACCGGGTCCGAGGCGCTCGACCGCGCCGACGACCGCGACAGGGTGGAGGTGTGCGTCACCTCCGACGACATCCTGATGCGCCAGGTGGTGACCCTCTCGGGCAGGGTGGTGCGCACCGCCGAGGCGGTGCAGCTCGACCGCTCACCCACCTTCGCCGCGACCGACTTCGAATCCGCCGGAGGCGAGACCGCCGCCGGCGCGCAGATCACCGAGAAGGTCGTGGAGGGACGGCCGCCCGACCAGCCCACCGTGGTCGGGGCCACGCCGCCGCCGGGCTTCCGGCTGGACCGCCAGCTCACCGACAGCCACCAGGAGATCGACACCCCGCTCCTGCCCTTCTACATCCAGAGCTACGTGCGCGGCACCGAGTTCGCGATCGTGCAGCAGCTGCTCGTCGCCAATGCGGGGAACAGACCCTGGCAGAGCACCGGCGCCGATCCCGTGCAGCTCTCGAACGGGCAGATCGGCCAGGTCCTGTACCACACCGGATATGTCGAGGTGCAGTCGAGTGTCAACGGTTTCCCGGTGCGCGTGATCGCCTCCGGCGCAGATGTGGCGAGGTACTTCGCCGCCTCACTGCACGCAAGCTGACCTACCCGCCACACGGGCCTCCCGCGACTCGCGGGGGGCCCGTGGATGTTCGGCCCTAGGTGACTGCACCGCCGGCGACGTCGTCGCCGTTGAGCTCCTCGCGGGCGAGGTGCGCGACCAGCTGGGTGCGCGAGGCGACGCCGAGCTTCCGGTAGATGTTCTTGAGGTGGTACTCGACGGTGTTGAGGCTGACCACCAGCTGCTCGGCCACGGCGTGGTTGGTGAGCCCCTGGGTGACCAGCCGCACCACCGCGACCTCGTGGCGGGTGAGCGTCGGCCGCTGCCGTCCGCCGGCCGCGGCCGCGCCGGTGAGCTCGCGGTCGCAGCGCTCGACGTAGGGGCGGGCGCCGAGCCGGTCGAAGCGGTCGCGCGCCGCCCTGAGCGCGGCCAGCCCGGCGCCGCGCTTGCCGGCGCGGCGCAGGTGGCGGCCGTGGGCGGCGTCGAGCCGGGCCCGGTCGAAGGGCTCACAGAGCGGTTCGGAGAGCTCGAGTGCCGTGCGGAAGGCGGCCTCGGCGAGGTCGGTCCGCTTGCGCGCCGCCTCCAGCGTGCCCCGCACCCGGGCGGCGTTCACCATCGCCGAGCGCACCCCGCGCAGCCCGGCGAGCTCCTCCCACCCGGCGAGAACCGAGTCCGCCTCCTCGACCCGGTCGAGGCGGATCAGCGCCTCGCAGTAGAGCTCCTGCCAGGGCCACTGGGCTCCGGGCTCGTCGACGCCCTCGCGACGCGCCATGCGCACCACCGGGAGGAGGACGTCGACCACCCCCTCGTGGTCCTCCCGGGCGGCGGCGAGGCGGGCGGCGGCGACCGCGGCGTCGGCGACGCTGCCGTCGTCCTGGACGGTGCGCGCGTGGCGCGCCGCGGCGTCGACGTGGGCGCGGGCGCGCTCCCATTCGCCGCGGGACGCCAGCGGCGCGGTGGCGACGGCGTGGAGCCAGGTCAGCATCCACAGCTGGCCGGCGTCCTCGCCGATCGACGCCGCCAGCTCGGCGTGCTCGACGGCCTGGTCCCACTCGCCGAGGCGGTACTCGGCGCCGGCGAGCAGCGCCAGCCCGGCGAAGATGAAGGCGAAGGGTCCCCACCGGCGCGCCCCGGGCTCGACCGCGCGCAGGTCGGAGCGGGCCCGGCCGGGATCGCCGGTGGCGAGGCGCAGCAGACCGCGGGCGTACATCGCCTGCACGTGGCTGGCGCTCGACTCTCCGTTGGCCTCGGGGAGGAAGGCGAGCTCGGCGAGCCCCCGCGGTGCCTCGCCGGCGTTGACCAGAGCGTGGGCGAGATGCCCCCACGGCGCCGGCAACGGCGTGCCCTCGACGGCGGCCAGCGCGCGGCGCGACCAGGGCACCGCCTCGGCGCCGCGCGCCTGCCGGATGTGCACCAGCGCCAGCTCGGCGGCGATGCGCCCGGCAAGCTCGCGCTCGCGGGTGCGGTCGCAGACGTCCCAGGCGCCGAGCAGCAGCTCGCGTGCCTCGACGGGGTGGCCGCCGCGGAAGGCGAGGCGTCCGAGCACATAGCGGCGGTAGGGCCCGTCGGCGCAGTGGCGCACCTCGTCGATGAGCGTCGCCGCCCGGTTCACGTCACCTCCGACCAGAAGGAAGTCGGCGCCCTCGAGCAGGCGGCGCTCGCGCTGGGCGAGCATGGGGCTGAGGTCGCTCGAGCGCAGCATCGCGGTGGCGGCGGCCGCCAGTGCCCCCTGGCCGGCGAGCCGGCGCGCCTGGGCGGCGAGGTCGGCGGCGAGCGGCTCGTCCTCGCCGAGGGCGGCGGCGCTGCGGTGGTGGAGGGCGACGTCGGCCTGGCTGACCAGCTCGGCGGCGCGGAGGTGGAGCGCGGCCCGCCGCGCCGGGCCGATGTCGCCGTAGATCGCCGAACGGGTCATCGCGTCGGGGAAGGCGATGCCGTGGTCGCGCTCGGCGTCGTGGGTCTCGAGCAGCCCCGCCGCCATCGCCGCCTCGAGGGCGCCGAGCGGGTCGTCGATGCCGGCGAGCCGCTGGGCGAGCACCAGCGGGCACTGCAGGCCGAGGATGGCGGCGGCGACCACCAGCCGCTGCGCCTGCGGCGGGCAGGCGGCGACCTGGGCGAGCACCTGCGCGGTGACCGCGCGCGGGGCGGGGAGCGGGGCGTCGCTGGCGCGGCGCAGCCGCTCCAGGGGGTACTCCTCCAGCAGCGCCCGCAGGTGCAGGGGGTTGGCGCCGGTGTGGTCGCGCAGCTGCTCGGCGACCGAGACCGGGACCACGTCCTCGGTGAGTCCGGAGGCGAGCTCGCGCAGCTCGGCCAGCGGCAGCCCGCGCAGCCGCAGGGTGGTGCCGCGGTCGGAGTCGGCGAGCTTGAGCAGCCCCGGGGGCAGGTCGAAGGCGCGGTCCTCGCGCACCGCGATCAGGGTGAGCACCCGGTCGGACTGCAGCCTGCGCATGGCGAAGAGCAGCGCCACCAGGGAGGGCCGGTCCGCCCACTGGGCGTCGTCCACGACCACGCACACCGGGCCGTCCTCCTGGAGGGCGCCGAGCAGTTCGAGCAGCCCGGCGCCGATGGCGACGGCGCGCCGGCTGGGGATCGCGGTCGCACCGAGCGCGGCGCGCTGGTCGGTGCGCGGCATCCGCGAGGAGCGCACCAGCTGCTCGACCACCGCATAGGGGAGCAGGTGCTCCTCCTCCTCGCCGCTGGCGGTGACGACGCGCAGGTCCGGCGCCTCGGTGAGGAACCGCTGCAGCAGCGCGGTCTTGCCGATGCCGCCGGCGCCCTGCACCAGCACCACCCGGGGCTCGCCGTCGCGCACCTCCTCGAGCCGGGTGCGCAGGACGGCGAGCTCGTCGTTCCGCCCGACGAAGATCGCCCGTCCCGCCGCGATCGTCTCCATGCTCATGCCGGCGCCGACAGCTGGAGGATGCGCAGCGCCAGGTCGGCGCGGAAGCGGTCCTCGTGCCGGCGCAGGTCGAGCGCGGTGAGCTCGTGGATGCGGTTCAACCGGTAGCGCAGCGTCTTGTGGTGCACCGCGAGCCGCATCGCCGCGGCGTTGAGCGAGCAGTCGCACTCCAGGTACGCGCGCAGGGTGGTGATCAGCGGCGTGCTGCGCTCGCGGTCGTACTCGAGCACCGGCCCGAGCACCTCCTTGACGTAGTCGGCGAGGTCGGGCTGGTCGCCCGGGGCGAGCAGCAGCCGGGTGACCCCGAGCTCGTCGAAGACGGCGACGACCTCGTCCTGCCCGGGGCGCGCCGCGACCCGCATCGCCAGCGTCGCCTCGCGGTAGGCGACGCGGTACTCGAGCGGGTTGGCGTGCGGCCGGCTGACCCCCCAGCGGGTGACCAGGCCGGGGAGCACCGCGCTCATCTGCTCGGTGGCGGCCCGGGCGAGCGCGCGGGCGCTCGCCGGGTCGCCGCACGGCGCCACCGCGACCATGGCGTTGCCGCGCAGGCTCACGAGGTCGGGCCCGCCGTGCTGCGCCGAGACGCGCTGGAGGATGCGGCGCACCTGGTGACGCGCGCGCTCGGTGCGCGCCGGCTCCGTCCCCTCCAGCCCGGCGACGGCGTCGAGGTCCTGCACGGTGCAGCAGAACACCCGGTGAGGCCGGCGCAGGTCGATGTGGAGCCGCTCGGCGCGGCGCGCCGCGGCGCGCTGGTATTCGTCGGATCCGTGGAGCAGGTCCCAGATGATCTCGTCGCGGGCGTCGGCGCGGGCCTCGTCGGCGGCGCGCTGCTCGAGGTGGTGGAGAGCGCACACCAGCGCCGCCTGCCCGGTGGCGATCTCCTGCACGTCGCCGGGGGTCTCCTCGGCGATCAGGCAGACGTGGCCGAAGCTGTCGCCCGCCGCCTGGATGGGATGGGCGAGCAGCCAGCCGCCGCCGTCGCGCAGCCGGACCGGCGCCGGCCCGCCACCGTTGCGGTCGTGCCGGTGGCGGCGCAGCTCGTTGCGCACCGCGACCACGTCGAGGTCGCGTGGATGCGTCGCCAGTGGCTCGAGGGTGGTGGAGAGGATGGCGACGCGCTCGCCCGTCAGGGTGGCGAGGCTGCGCGCGATCGCCGGCAGCCCCGCGCCCTCGAGCAGCAGCTGGACGAGGGTCCGCTGCGTCACCGTCGAGCGCCGGGTGGCGTCGACCTGGGCCTCGAGGCTCTCGTAGGCGGTCTCGAGCCGGCGCATGCTCGTCGCCTGGGAGTCGTTGAGGCGCGCGTTCTCGATGGCGATGGTCACCAGGTCCGCCATCGCCACCAGCCGTCGCACCTCGTGCTGGGCGAACACCGACCGCCGCCGCCGCCACACCTCCAGCACGCCGATGATGTCGCCGCGCACGGTGAGTGGCGCCCCGAGCGCCGAGCGCACCGACTCCATCTGCGCCAGCGGGATGAAGTCGTCACTGATCACCTCGGCGTGCACGTAGTCGTCGACCTGGACCGGCCGCGCCGTCTGCATCACCCGGCCGGCGAGTCCCTGGCCGCGGGTCATCCGCAGCCGGGCGGTCTCCTGGCTGCGCTGGCCGGCGCAGCTGCGCATCACCATCTCGTCGCCGTCGCGGAGGAAGACGCCGGCGATGTCCGCGGAGAGCAGCCGCAGTGCGGTGTGGGTGATCGAGAGCAGCACCTCGGTGCTGTCGCGCACCGAGAGGATCTCGGTCGCCACCTCCTGCAGCGCCGACACCTCCTCGCGCGCACGCAGCGCCCGCTCCTCCTCCGCCTGCGCATCCCTGCGGAGCTGGTCGACGACGGTGTCGGGAGGGATCACATCGACCGGCTCAGGGATCGATGAGGATCTTCACCGACGTGTGGTCCGCCAGCCGCCGGTAGGCGTCGGGAACCCCCTCGAGGGGCACCCGCTCGGAGACCACGCCGGTGGGGTCGATGGTGCCGGCGGTGAGCAGCGGCAGGATCCGCGGGCTCAGCCGGATGCCGTCGCCGATGGCGAAGCAGACGCACAGCTCGTCGGCGAAGGCGCGCGCCACCGGCATCGGCCACTGCTCGGCGAAGTGCGCGCCGACCGAGACGATGCTGCCGCGACGGCGCACCAGCGAGAACGCCGTCTCCAGCGGGCCGCTGCCGCCCACCGCCTCGATGACCACGTCGGCGCCGCGGCCGTCGGTGAGCTCGTCGATCACCGAGCGCGCCGCCGCGGGCGCGGCGGGCACGCCGCCGAGCCGGCCGATGAGCTCGAGCCGGGCGGGGATGAGGTCGGTGACCACCACCGCGGCGGCGCCGAAGCTCTGGGCGGCGAGGCTGGCCATCTGGCCGACGGCGCCGCCGCCGATGACCGCGACGACGTCGCCGGGCCGCACCCCGCCCCGCTCGGCCGCGGCCACCCCGCTGGCGAGGGTGTCGCCGGCGAAGATCGCCGCGTCGGCCGGGCACTCCGCGGGCAGCCGCTGCAGCGTCGTCTGGGCGAAGGGCACCCGCACCAGCTCGGCCTGGGCGCCGGCGAGCGGCGGGCCGAAGACCGAGCCCATCCCGAACATGGCCCGGTGGGGACACTCCCAGTGGTCGCCCGCCCGGCACCACCAGCAGTGCCCGCAGGCGGTGAAGTCAGAGGCGACGACGCGGTCGCCCGGCGCGAGGTGCCGCACCGCGGGGCCGACCGCGACCACCTCGCCGACGAACTCGTGACCGAGCTGGGTGCCGGGGGGGACGCCGTCGAGGCCGTGCCAGGCGTGGAGATCGGTGCCACAGATGGCGCTGAGAGTGACCCGCACCAGCGCATCCTCGGGCGCCTCGATGCGGGGGTCCGGCACGTTGCGGACCTCGACGCGCTCCGGGCCTGCGTACACCACGGCTCGCATCGCGTCAGACGAGCTGTCGGGCGCGCTCGTCGATCCGCGCCGCGGCGGCGCGGAGCATCTCCAGCTCCGCGGCGGCCAGCGGAAGCTCGACGATCTCGACCACGCCGGCGCGCCCGATCCGGGCGGGCAGGCCGAGGTACACGTCGCGGATCCCGTAGGTTCCGTCGGCGCGCACGCAGGCGGGCAGCACCTCGCGGGTGTCCGCCGCCATGGCGAGCACCATCCGCGCCACCGACGCGGCGGGGGCGAAGAAGGCGCTGCCCGTCCTGAGGTGCCGGACCACCTCGGCGCCGGAGTCGCGGGCGCGGTTGACGAGCGCCTCGAGGGTGGGGCCGTCGAGCACGGAGGTCAGCGGGCGGCCGCCGGCCGTCGCCTGGCTGAGCGGGATCACCATCTCCTCGCCGTGGCTGCCGAGCGCCACCGCCGAGACCTGGTCGGGCCGGCCCACCCCGGCGAGAGCGGCGAGGGCGCAGAAGCGCGCGGTGTCGAGCACCCCGGCCATGCCCATCACCCGCTGCGGGGCGAACCCGGTGGTCCGCCAGGCGAGCTCGGTCATCTCGTCGAGCGGGTTGGTGACGACCACCACGATGGCGTCGGGCGAGTGGCGGGCGACGCCCTGGGAGATCTCGCCGACGATGGCCGCATTCATCGCGGTCAGGTCGGTGCGGGTCATCCCCGGCTGGCGGGCACGGCCCGCGGTGATCACCACGACGTCGGAGCCGGCGCCGGCGGCGAGGTCGGTCGAGCCGGTCACCCGGGTGTCGAAGCCGCGCAGCGCCGAGCTGTGCCAGAGGTCGAGGGCGATCCCGTCGGCGAGGCCGTCGGCGACGTCGACGATCACCACCTCGCCGAAGCGGTCGGCGTCGGCGAGGCGGGCGGCGACCTGGGCGCCGACATGGCCGGCGCCCACCACGGTGACCCGCGAGCGCCCGCCCCGGCCGTTGCCGTTGGCGTGACCGTGACCGTTGCCGCTGCGCTGCGGCACCGGCCAGCCCAGTCGCTCGGCGGGGGCGCCGCGCCGGTAGAGCGCGCCGGAGACCGGCAGGGTGCCCGGTGGGCCCGCCACGGCGGCGGGCGGGGGAGCGGAGGAGGGCGTCGAGCCGTTGCCGGGCTGCCGCGCCGCCGTCAGGGGCGGACGGCTCTGCTGCGGCGGGGCCGGGGGCGCGCCCTCCCCCGCGATGACGATCTGAACACCGCGCTCCCGGGCGCGGTCGCGTGCGAGCGGCGTGACCAGGTCGC
>DATARS010000222.1:0-13470 GCA_036269455.1 Candidatus Dormiibacterota bacterium
CGCTCGGACCGCCGCCCGCTCCTCGAGCAGGGCGCGCACCTCCGGGGTCAGCGCCGCATCGCGCTCGCGGTCGACCAGCGGCAGCACCCCGAGGATGTCGTCGACATGCTCGACGAGGGCGAGCAGCGCCGCGCGGCCGGCACCGTCGACCCCACCGGCGTCGAGCAGGGCGTTGGCGTCGCGGAGCGCGGTGAAGACCACGCCCATGCCGCCGGGGAGGTTGAGGTCGTCGTCGAGGGCCTCGTCGAACTCGCGGGTGGCACGCTCGGCGAGGAGCACCGCCGGGCCGCCCTCGCCCCTGCGCGGCGGCAGCGCCAGCAGCCGGTCGCGGAGAGTGGCGAAGCGCTCCACTGCCTCGCCGCTCGCGTGCACCTCGTCGGCGGTGTAGTTGAGCTGCTTGCGGTAGTGGACGGTGGCGCCGAGCAGGTAGCGCACCGCCGAGGGCCGCGCGCCCTGCTCGACGAGGTCGCGCAGGGTGTGGAAGTTGCCCAGCGATTTGGCCATCTTCTCGCCCTCGACGCGGAGGTGCTCGTTGTGGCACCAGATGCGCACGAAGGGCACCCCGGTCGCCGCCTCGGACTGGGCGATCTCGTTCTCGTGGTGGGGAAAGATGTTGTCGACGCCGCCGCAGTGGATGTCGAAGCTCTCGCCGAGCAGCGACATGCTCATCGCCGAGCACTCGATGTGCCAGCCCGGCCGTCCCCGGCCCAGCCGGGTGTCCCAGCCGATCTCGTCGGGGCCGACGTTCTTCCAGAGGGCGAAGTCGCGCGCGTCCTCCTTGCCGTACTCGTCGGCGTCCATGCGACCGCTCGCCCCTGCGACCAGCCCCTCGGCGCGCACCCCGCTGAGCCGGCCATAGTCGGGGAACGACGAGATCGAGAAGTAGATGCCGCTCTCGCCCTGGTAGGTGGCGCCGCGCGCCTGGAGGCGCTCGATGAGCTGCACCATCTCCTCGACGTAGGCGGTGGCCCGCGGATAGTGGTGGGCGCGGCGGATGCCCAGCGCGTCGAGGTCCTCGAAGAAGGCCTCGATCCAGGGCCTGGTCTCCTCGTCGAGCCCGGTGCCGTTGGCGACGGCGTTGCGGATGATCTTGTCCTCGACGTCGGTGAGGTTCATCACGTGGGTGACGCGGGGGAAGCGCTGCTCGAGCACGCGCCGGAGCACGTCCTCGAAGAGATAGGCGCGGAAGTTGCCGATGTGGGCGCGCGCGTAGACGGTGGGGCCGCAGGTGTAGATGCGGACGTGACCCTCCTCGAGGGGTTCGACCGGCTGCGGACGGCGGGTCATGGTGTCGTGGAGACGGAGCACGGAGGCGTCAGTGTATGGAGCGGAGCAGCACCACCGCGCTCGCGGCGATGCCCTCGCCGCGCCCGGTGAAGCCCATCCCGTCGGTGCTGGTCGCCGACACCGCCACGCAGCCGGGGTCGGCGCCGAGCGCGGCGGCGAGCGCCGCGGCCATCGCCGCCGTGTGCGGGGCGAGCCGGGGAGCCTGGGCGATGATCACGACCTGGGCCGAGGCGACGGCGTAGCCGGCGTCGCGGGCGAGGGTGGCGACGTGGCGGAGCAGGTCGACCGCGGCGGCGCCGCGCCAGCGCTCGTCCGAGGAGGGGAAGTGGCGGCCGAGGTCGCCGAGCCCGGCGGCGCCGAGCACGGCGTCGCAGAGCGCGTGGCTGGCCGCGTCGCCGTCGGAGTGGCCCTCCAGGCCGGCGTGGTGGGGCACCTCGACCCCGCCGAGCATCAGCGGGCGCCCGGGGACGAGGCGGTGGGCGTCGATCCCGTGACCGATGCGCATCTCAGCCGCCGTCGCCGGCGAGGGCGGCGCGGAGCACGGCGAGATCGGCCGGGCTGGTCACCTTGAGGTTGCGGGGGTCGCCCTCGACCACCGCGACCGGTGCCCCGAGGTGCTCGACGAGGGCGCAGTCGTCGTCGGCGATCACCCCGTCGCGCAGCGCCGCCTCGTGGGCGCGGCGGAGCAGGGCGGCGTCGAAGGCCTGCGGGGTCTGCACCGCGACCAGCTCGGCCCGGTCGAGGGTGGCGGCGACCATCGTCCGGGCGCCGTCGCGGCGCACCCGCTTCACCGAGTCGACGACCGGGATCGCGGTGGTGGCGGCGCCGTGGGCGCGGGCGGCGTCGATCACGGCGGCGAAGAGCCGCGGCGGGCAGAGCGGGCGCACCGCGTCGTGGACGCAGACGAGCCCGGCGGCGCCGGCGCCCTCGAGACCGGCGCGGACGGAGTCCTGGCGGCGCTCGCCGCCCTCGACGAGGCGGACGTCGGCGATCCCGGCGGCGGCGGCGAGCTCGATCACCGCCTCCCACATCTCCCGGGGCAGCACCACGGTGACGCTCTCGAAGAGCCCGGCGGCGGCCACCGCGGCGAGGGTCCGTCCCAGCAGCGGGACGCCGCCGGTGTCGAGCCAGATCTTGTCGCGCCCCATGCGCGTCCCACGTCCGGCGGCGGGGAGGAGGGCGGCGACGCTCAGCGGTCAGCGCTCGGCGGCACGCGGGGCGCGGGGCGGGCGGGCGCGTCGCGGGGCGGCGGCGGCGTCGACCCGGGTGGTGGCGAAGATCATTCGCCCCGAGGGGGTCTGGAGCACGCTCGTCACCGTCACCCGGACCGACTCCTCGAGATGGCTGCGTCCGTTCTCCACGACCACCATGGTGCCGTCGTCGAGGTAGCCGACGCCCTGGTGGAGCTCGCGCCCCTCCTTGATGATCGTCACCTCCAGGCTCTCGCCGGCTGCGAGCACCGGCCGCATCGCCACCGCCAGGTCGTTGAGGTTGAGCACCCGCACGCCCTCGATGCGGGCGACGGTGGTGAGATTGTGGTCGGTGGTCATCACCGAGGCGTCGAGCGCGCGAGCGAGCCGCACCAGGCGGGCGTCGACCTCGGGGGTCCCGGGGAAGTCGCGGTCGACCACCTCGCAGGAGACGTCGGTCGACCCGCGCAGCCCCTCGACGACGGCGAGCCCGCGGCGGCCCTTGGCGCGGCGCACCGGGTCGCCGGAGTCGGCGATGCGCTGCAGCTCCTCGAGCACGAAGCCGGGGATGAGCAGCCGGGCGGGGAGGAAGCCGGCGCGGGCGAGGTCGGTGATGCGGCCGTCGACGAGCACGCTGGTGTCGACGAGCGCCGGCGCCCCGGCGAGCGGTGGCGGGGGTGCGTCGACCCTGGCCATCGCCGCCGGCGCCGGCGCGGCGGGCGGGTCGGGACGCCGGGTGACCCAGGAGAGCAGCTCGCCGTGGCGGCGCATCCCGGTGCCGACGCCGACGTAGACGAGCACCGCGGCGAGGCCGGCGGAGATCAGCAGCCCGAGCCCGCCGGGGAGACCGGCCAGGATCACGGCGATGAGCGCGGAGACGCCGAGGGCGACGAGCAGCCCGACGACGCCGCCGGCGAGCTCGCCCGCGGAGACGGTGTCGACGGTGCGCTCCAGCCAGAGGAAGGGCTCGACGCTGAGCAGCGGGCCGGCGAGGAAGCCGGAGACGAGCCCGATCGCGCCCGTGACGAGCAGGGCGCCGAGCGCGAGCCCGGTGTGGTGGCCGAAGAGCCCGTCGGAGCGCGGGATCACGTAGGCGGCGTAGAGGATCCCGACGACAAGGCCGACGAGGGCCCCCAGCAGCCGGGCGAGGCGGCGAGCCCGTCGAACCGTGCTGGGATGGTGTTTGCCCATCTCGCCGGGATTGAACCACAGGGTCGTCACGCTCACCGCCACGGCACCGTCACGGGCCCTTCAAGAGTCGGAGCGCTGGCCAGGGGCCGGTCGGCTCGTCGAGTTGCTGCAGCGCCTCGCCGATGTGCTCGACTCCGATCAGCTCCAGCCCCTCCGACGGGACCACCTTCGCCTGGGAGGCGGGGAGGATCACGGTCTTCAGCCCCAGCTGCCGGGCCTCCTGGAGGCGCTGCTCGAGCCGGCGCACCCGCCGCACCTCGCCGCCGAGCCCGACCTCGCCGAAGACCACCGTCTCCGGCGGCGGGCTCTTCTCCATCGCCGAGGAGGCGATGGCCAGCACCACCGCGAGGTCGGCGGCCGGCTCGGAGAGGCGGACCCCGCCCACCGCGTTGACGTAGACGTCCGACAGGCCCAGGGGGAGACGGACGCGCTTCTCGGCCACCGCGGTGAGCAGGTGGAGGCGGCCGAGGTCGAAGCCGGAGGCGGTCTGCCGGGCGGTGCCGAAGCGGGTCGGGACCGCCAGCGCCTGGACCTCGACGACCAGAGGCCGGGACCCCTCGCAGGTGACGGTGAGGACGTTGCCAGGGACCCCGAGCGTGACCTCGTCGAGGAACGCGCGGCCGGGCATCCGCTCCTCGCGCATCCCCTCGCCGTCGAGGACGAAGATCCCGAGCTCGTCGGTGGCGCCGAATCGGTTCTTCACCCCGCGGAGCAGCCGGTGGTCGCCGTGGCGCTCGCCCTCGAGGTAGAGGACGACGTCGACCATGTGCTCGAGGGTCCGCGGCCCGGCGATCGCGCCGTCCTTGGTGACGTGGCCGATCAGCAGGACGGGGACGCCCGTGCCCTTGGCGCAGAGCAGCAGCCGGTGGACGGCGCCGCGGACCTGGCCGACGCTCCCCGGCGTGCCCGGCTGGCCGGCGTCGTGGAGGGTCTGCACCGAGTCGACCACCGCCAGCGGCGGCCGCAGCGCCTCGATGGTCCCGAGCACCTCGTCGAGGTCGGTCTCCGCCACCACGGCGATCTCGCGGCCGCGGCAGCCGAGCCGGCCGGCGCGCATCGCCACCTGGGCCGCGGACTCCTCCCCCGCGCAGTAGAGGGCGGGACGCTCCTCGCTGCCGCAGCGCGCGGCGAGCTGGAGCGCGAGGGTCGACTTGCCGATGCCGGGGTCGCCGCCGAGGAGCACCAGCCCGCCGGCGACGAAGCCGCCGCCGAGCACCCGGTCGCACTCGCCGATGCCGGTCGA
The DNA here is from genome assembly GCA_036269455.1 of Candidatus Dormiibacterota bacterium. Lineage (GTDB taxonomy): Bacteria > Chloroflexota > Dormibacteria > Aeolococcales > Aeolococcaceae > CF-96. The sequence continues at coordinate 4,912 of DATARS010000222.1, forward strand.
GAGCCAGGCGAGCTCGGCGGTCGGGACCTCGCCGACCAGCGTGGTCGCGACCGCCGCCGGCACCGGCGCCGCCGCCGCGCGCGCCGGCTGCGGCCGGGGCCGGGAGCCCGGACGCGCCTCGACCTCCTCGACGATCGTGTTCCACTCGCCGCAGGTGTCGCACCGCCCCTGCCACTTCGGTGCCGCGGCGCCGCACTCGGAGCAGACGTGGCGCAGCCGCGCCGGCCGGATGGAGGACTGCATCGACATTCCCCCAGCCTAGCGAACATCCGTGCGGAACGTCAAGGTGGTTTTGCCAAGACACAGGAAAAGTAACGCCATCGTACGCGTCCGTTGACCCCCCGGTACAGCGACGAAAGACCAGGTACATGTAGAGTGCACCTACCCGGGCGGCACCTCCGCCGGGCCTCGACACGGCGGGACCCTTCCCCCGCCTCTCAGGTGCTCACCATGTCCATCAACTTTCCCTGTCCCCGCTGCGGCGGCTTCCACGGGGTCAACGACTGCTCGCCCGAGGCGGCGCTCACCTACCTGTCCGGGATGCTCACCCTCCCCGGCTTCACGACCAAGGCGTCCGAGACCGAGAACGAGCAGATCCGCCGCTACCTCAGCCGGCGCGACCTGCCCCAGTCCCCCTTCTGACTAGAGCCCCTGCCGCCGTCGCGGACGGCTGCGGCTGCTCCGGCCGCCGGCGGCGCGCGTCTGCGCCAGCGGTGCGGCCTCGGGGCCCTCGTCGATGCGCCGGCGCAGGTCGACGAGACGGTCGCGGAGCTCGGCGGCGGTCTCGAACTCCAGGTCGCGCGCGGCGCGCTTCATCTCCCGCTCGACGTCGCGGGCCATGCGGAGCAGCTCGTCGGGCGGCAGCCCCGCGGACTCCTGGAACGCCGCGGCGCGGCTGGCCTGCTCCTCGCGACCGCGCTCCAGCTGGTACACCGCCTTGACGATCGTCTGCGGGGTGATCCCGTTCTCGAGGTTGTGGGCGATCTGGATGTTGCGGCGGCGCTCGGTCTCGTCGAGCGCCTGGCGCATCGCCTCGGAGGTGGTGTCCGCGTACATGATGACCCGGCCGTTGATGTTGCGCGCGGCGCGGCCGATGGTCTGGATCAGCGAGCGGTAGCCGCGCAGGTAGCCCTCCTTGTCGGCGTCGAGGATGGCGATGAACGACACCTCGGGGAGGTCGAGGCCCTCGCGGAGCAGGTTGATCCCGACGAGAACGTCGAAAACTCCCAGGCGGAGGTCGCGGATGATCTCCACCCGCTCCAGGGTGTCGATGTCGCTGTGCAGGTAGCGCACCCTCACCCCGGTCTCACGGAGGTAGTCGGTCAGGTCCTCGGCCATCTTCTTGGTGAGGGTGGTGACCAGGGTCCGCTCCCCGCGCTCGGTGCGCTGGCGGATCTCGCCGAGCAGGTCGTCGATCTGTCCCTCGCTGGGACGCACCTCGACGATCGGGTCGACCAGCCCGGTGGGCCGGATGATCTGCTCGACGGTGCGCTCCGAGCGCTGCATCTCGTAGGGGCCGGGGGTGGCGCTGACATAGATCAGCTGGCCGACCATCCCGTCCCACTCCTCGAAGGTGAGCGGCCGGTTGTCGAGTGCCGAGGGCAGCCGGAAGCCGTACTCGACAAGCGGGATCTTCCGCGAGCGGTCGCCGCCGAACATGCCGCCGATCTGGGGGACGGCGACGTGGGACTCGTCGACGATCACCAGCGCGTCCTCGGGGAGGTAGTCGAGCAGGCAGTGGGGGCGCTCGCCCTCGGCGCGGCCGGCGAGGTGGCGGCTGTAGTTCTCGACCCCGGCGCAGCTGCCGGTCTCGCGGAGCATCTCGAGGTCGAAGTTGGTGCGCTGGCGCAGCCGCTGCGCCTCGAGCAGCCGTCCCCGCGCCTCGAGCTCGCCGCCACGCTCCTCGAGCTCGGCCTCGATGCGTCGGACCGCACGCTCCAGCTTGTCGCGGGGGGTGACGTAGTGGGTCGCGGGGAACACGGTGAGGTCCTCGCGCACCCCGAGGATCTCGCCGGTCAGCGGGTCGAGGTCGCGGATCGCCTCGATCTCGTCGCCGAAGAACTCGATGCGGGTGGCCACCTCCTCGTACGACGGCTGCACGTCGACGACGTCGCCGCGCACCCGGAAGCGCGAGCGGCCGAAGTCGATGTCGTTGCGCGCGTACTGCAGGTCGGTGAGCTTGCGCAGCAGGATGTCGCGGCGGATCGAGTCGCCCAGCTTCACGCTCAGCGTCTCGCCGAGGTAGTTCTCGGGTGAGCCGATGCCGTAGATGCAGGAGATCGACGCCACCACGATGACGTCGCGCCGGGTGAGCAGCGCGCGGGTCGCGCTATTGCGCAGCCGGTCGATCTCCTCGTTGCGCGAGCTGTCCTTCTCGATGTACGTGTCGGTGCGCGCGATGTACGCCTCGGGCTGGTAGTAGTCGTAGTAGGAGACGAAGTACTCGACCGAGTTGCGCGGGAAGAACTCGCGGAACTCCGCCCACAGCTGCGCCGCCAGGGTCTTGTTCGGCGACAGCACCAGGGTGGGCCGCTGGAGGTGCTGGATGACATGGGCGCACGTGAAGGTCTTGCCCGAGCCGGTGACGCCGAGCAGCACCTGCTCGCGCAGCCCCGCGCCGGCGCCGTCGGCGAGCGCGGCGAGCGCTGTGGGCTGATCGCCGGCGGGCTCGTAGGGGGCGACGATCTCGAAACGGGGCATCGGTTCCCAGTCTACCCAGCGTCGCCGAACCGACGCCCGGGGCCTTCACAAGTCTTCACCGGTTCCCGGCCGCCGCTGCACCGGGCCGCCCATAGAGTGCTGCCCATGACCGCACTCCTCCGGGACGTCAACATCCTGCTCGTCGAGGACAACCCCGGAGACGTCCGGCTCACCCTCGAGGCGCTGCGCGAGGGAAGGATCACCAACCAGCTCCACGTCGCCCGCAACGGCGAGGAGGCGATGGACTTCGTGCGCCGGCAGGGCGAGCACGCCGACGCTCCCCGGCCCGACCTCATCCTCCTCGACCTCAACCTTCCCAGGAAGGACGGGCGCGAGGTGCTCGAGGAGCTGAAGAACGACCCGGACCTGCACCGGATCCCGGTCATCGTCCTCACCACCTCCTCGGCGGAGCAGGACATCCTCCGCTCCTACGATCTCCATGCCAACTGCTTCATCAGCAAGCCGATCGGCTACGACGACTTCATCACCGTGGTGCGCAGCCTCGAGAACTTCTGGCTCCGGGTCGTGTGCCTGCCACCCGGATGAGCGATCGGACCGCCGGTGCCCCGACGGCACGCCCGATCCTGCTGATCGAGGACAACCCCGGCGATGCGCGGCTGGTCCGGCTGATGCTCGAGGAGAGCGCCGACGGCCTCTTCGAGCTGCAGCACGTCGACCGTCTCGAGGCGGCGTGGGAGCACCTCCCCCGGGCCCGCTGCGTGCTCGTCGACCTCAGCCTGCCGGACGCCGACGGGCTGGAGGCGGTGGAGCGGCTGCAGTCGCTGGCGCCGGAGCTGCCCATCATCGTGCTGACCGGCCGCGACGACCTGGTGCTCGCCGTCGAGGCGCTCCAGAAGGGCGCGCAGGACTACCTCATCAAGGGGCGGGTCGACGGGCAGCTGCTGACCCGGGCGCTGCGCTACGCCATCGAGCGCAAGCATGCGGAGATCGCGCTGGCCCACCAGGCGCTCCACGACCCGCTGACCGGGCTCCCCAACCGCGCCCTCTTCGTCGACCGTCTCGAGCAGGCGCTGGCGCGGAACGCCCGGCTGCCGGCGCTGGTCGCGGTCCTCTTCGTCGACCTGGACCGCTTCAAGGTGGTGAACGACAGCCTCGGGCACGCCGCCGGGGACCGGGTGCTGACGGCCCTCTCGGAGCGGCTGCGGGCGGTTCTGCGCCCCAGCGACACCGTCGCGCGCTTCGGCGGCGACGAGTTCACGGTGCTCTGCACCGACCTCGTCGGCGAGGAGGAGTCGTTCGCGATCGCCGAGCGGATCACCGAGGCGCTGGTGGCGCCCTTCGACCTCGGCGGGGCGGCGGTGGTGCTGACCGCGAGCATCGGCATCGCCCTCACCGGCCGCGATCACCAGGACGCACACACCCTGATCCGCAACGCCGATGCAGCGATGTACCGCGCCAAGGAGCGCGGCAACGCGCGCTGGCTCCTCTTCGACGAGGCGATCCACCGGCGCGCGGTGCAGCGCCTCGAGACCGAGGTCGCGCTGCGCCACTCCCTGGAGGCGGGCGACTTCCGTGTCCACTACCAGCCGATCGTGGACGCCGAGCGCGCCGAGCTCGCCGGCTTCGAGGCGCTGGTCCGGTGGGAGCATCCCACCCAGGGGCTGGTGCCGCCGTCCGGCTTCATCGCCCTGGCCGAGGAGACCGGTCTGATCGAGCAGCTCGGCTCGTGGGTCCTCACCGAGGCGTGCCTCCAGGCGCACCGCTGGATGGAGTGCGGGGTGATCGGACGATCGTCGCTGATGTCGGTCAACGTCTCCCCCCGTCAGCTGGTGAACCCCTCGATCTGCGACCTCGTCGCCGCCGCGCTCCACGCCGGCGGGCTGCGCCCCCACAACCTCTGCCTGGAGATCACCGAGAGCGCCCTCATCGAGGACATCGACACCACCATCGCCGCGCTCGAGGCCCTCCACGGTCTCGGGGTGCGCCTCGCGGTCGACGACTTCGGCACCGGCTACACGACGCTCAAGAACCTCAAGCGCTTCCCCATCGACATCATCAAGGTCGACGCGTCCTTCATCGCCGGGCTCGGGCGCGATCGGGGTGACGCCGCGATCACCATGGCGGTGATCCGCCTGGCCCATGCCCTGGGCATGGTCACCGTCGCCGAGGGCGTCGAGACCCAGGAGCAGCTCGAGCTGCTCCGGACCCTCGGCTGCGACCTCGTCCAGGGCTTCCACGTGGGCGGTCCCGTGGCCGCGGAGGCCGCCGCCGCCCGGTGGCGCCCGCTCGCGGAGGTGGGCCGGTGACCCGGGCCGTCGACGTCATCTCCTGGATCGAGGCGGCCGCCTACGCGCTGATCGCGCTGATCACCGGGACCGCCTGGCTGCGCCAGCGCACCGTGCAGCAGGGCCTGCTGGTGGGCGCCATCGGCCTGCTCGGCGCCCTGAGCGTCCTCGGACGGGTCCAGGAGGTCACCGGACATCAGTCCGCGCTTCTCGCCCACCTCACCATCCCGGCCTTTCTCGCCTCGGGGTATGCGCTCGCCCTCTTCCGGCACAGCGTCATCCCGACGTCGCGCGTCGCTCTCGGCGTCCTCTTCGCACTGCTGGTGGCGGTCAGCCTGGGGTCGCTCGCGGTGACGCTTCCCACCGGTCTGACGCCGCCCCCCACCGCGGCGCAGTGGGCGCTGGTGTGGGGGATGCTGCTGCTCTGGAGCGGCTGCGTCGCCGAGCCGGCGGGTCGCTTCTGGCTGGCCTCCGGAGGCCGGCCGATCCTGCAGCGCGCCCGGCTGCGCGCGCTCTCCGCCGGCTACGGGGCGCTGGTCGTGCTGCTGCTCGCCAGCCTCGGCATCGGCGTCCTCGCCGGACCGGGGCTGCTGATCGACGAGCGCTACCAGCTCATCGTCTCGGTGCTGGGGGCGGTGACCGTCCCCCTCCTCTACGTCGGCTTCGCGCCGCCCCGGTGGCTGCGCCGGCTGTGGCGCGACCGCGAGGAGTCGGCTCTCCGGCGGGCCACCGCCGAGCTGCTTCTCGCCGCCGACACGGGGCCGCTGGCCGACCGCTCCCTCGGCTGGGCGCTCCGCCTGGTCGGCGCCGAACGCGGCCTGATCATCGGTCCCGGCCGGCAGCTGCTCGCCGGCCGGGAGGTCGACATCGCCGCCGCCGAGGAGCTCGCCACCCTCGACCCTGGGACCGGCCCGCGCCTGGTCGCCGTCGGCCCGACCGCAGGCGGCGTGGCCCTGGTCGCCCCGCTGCCCCTGCCCGGCGAGCCGGGCATGATCGTGGTCGTCCCGGGCGCCTTCACGCCGGTGTTCGGGGGTGACGAGGTGACCCGGCTCGGCGAGTACGCCATCTCGGTCGCCGCCGCCCTGGAGCGGGCCTGGCTCATCGAGGCGCGGGCCGCCACCGAGCAGGAGCTGGTCCGGCGTGCGCACGAGCTCGAGCGGTCGAACGCCGCCCTCGAGGAGTTCGCATACATCGCGTCCCACGACCTGCAGGAGCCGCTGCGGATGGTGGCGAGCTACCTCGAGCTGCTGGACCGCCGGTACAGTGGCCGGCTCGACGCCGACGCCGACGAGTTCCTGGGCTTCGCCGTCGAGGGGGCGAAGCGCATGCAGATCCTCATCAACGACCTGCTCCGCTATTCGCGCGCGGGTGGCCAGAACGCCCTGGAGGCCACCGACTGCAACGCCGTCCTCGAGACCGCCCTCGCCAACCTGCGGTCCAGCATCGAGGAGAGCGGCGCCCGACTGCTCGTGGACCCGCTTCCGGTGGTGCGCGGCGATGCCCCGCAGCTGGTGCAGGTCTTCCAGAACCTGGTCGTCAACGCGATCAAGTTCCGGGAGCAGGGTGCGCCCGAGATCCGGATCGGCGCCGTCCGCGAGGGCGATCGGTGGGCCTTCACGGTGCAGGACAACGGCATCGGCATCGAGCCGCGGCATGCGGAGCGCGTCTTCCAGGTGTTCAAGCGGCTGCACCCACAGACCCGCTACCCGGGCACGGGAATCGGGCTCGCCATCTGCCGCAGGGTGGTCGAGCGCCATGGCGGCCGGATCTGGGTCGAACCTGCGGAGGGGGGTGGCTCGGCGTTCCGCTTCACCCTGCCGGTCGAAACCGGCCGGGGTGCGGCGGCGTTGTCCGGGCTGTGATCCCTCCCCGGACGTCCGCCCTCGCCGGCCTGCTCGCCGCCTCCGCCCTCGCCGCCGGCTGCGGCGCGCCCGAGGCGACCACCGCCACCCAGACCGGGAGCCGGGCCACCTCCGCCGCCTCGGGCTCGACGTCGACCGCGGTCCTCTCGACGAGCGCCACCAGCGCCACCGGGGCGACGCCGCGCTCCTCCCCCGCCCCCCTGGCCTGCAGCGGGGTGCCCGTCGAGGGCACCGTCGCCGGGGCCACCGGCCAGGCGCGGGTCCTCGACGTCTCCGCCGCCTCCCACGAGGGCGACGGCTTCGACCGCTTCGTCATCCACCTCAGCGCCGTGCCGGCCTCCTACCGGGTCATCCCCCAGGGCACCCCGGACTTCTTCGAGGACGCCAGCGGCCGCCCGGTCACCCTGATGGGCACCGCCGGGGTGCACGTCACCCTCCAGGGCGTCGCCGGCACCCCCGTCTACGCCGGCCCCTCCGACCTCCGCCCGGGGCTGGCCCAGCTCCGCGAGGCGCGCCAGCTCGGCAGCTTCGAGGGCGTGGTGAACTGGGGTCTGGGGCTCACCAAGAACGGCTGCGTCCGGGTCATCGCGCCCACCGCCGCCGCGCCGACCCTGGTCGTGGACATCGCCACCGGCTGAGCCACGGGCCGGCTGCCGGGCGTCGCCATCCGGAGACGGTCCGATCACGGCGGGGCCGGGTCACCGTCCGGCAGGTCACCCTTGACGGCGGTGACCACCCTCTCCCTCGCCCCGTCGGCGCCCCCGGCGCCGAACTTCCCCTCCCGCCCGGAGTCGTGGGACGACCTCGGCGTGCCCCAGAACCTCGTCGCCGACATCGTCCTCAAGCTCCTGTACTTCAACGGGATGCTCCAGGGGCGGGAGATCGCCCAGCGCGCCTGTGTGCCCTGGCCGTTCATCAGCGAGGTGCTCAAGGGCCTGTCCGACCAGGCCTGTGTGCAGTCGACCGGCTTCCGCCAGGGGATCGCCGCCGGGCCGCGGCTGCTCCCCGACGAGGACATCGGGGCGGCGATGACCTACGCGATCGCCACCACCGGGCGCGCCCGGGCCCGCGACCTGTGCGAGATCAACCAGTACATCGGCCCGGTGCCGGTGCCCTTCGAGGCCTACGCGGAGGCCGCCGCGCAGGACGCGCTCCGCGAACATCCGGTGAGCCTCGACGACCTCCGCGCCGCGCTCGGTCACCTCACCCTCGCCGAGGACACCCTGCTGACCCTCGGCCCCGCGGTCAACGAGCGCCACACCCTGTTCATCTACGGCGCGCCGGGCAACGGCAAGACCTCGATCGCCGAGGCGCTCTGCCGGCTGATGGGGCCGCCGATCTTCGTGCCCCACGCGCTGCACGTGCACGGCCAGGTGATCCGCTTCTTCGACCCGATCCACCACATCCCCAGCGATTTCGACCTCCCCGAGCACGACCGCCGCTGGGTGCTGGTCGAGCGTCCCGCGGTCATCGTCGGCGGCGAGCTCACCCCGGAGATGCTCGACCTCGCCTTCGACCGCAGCCTCGGCTACTACGAGGCGAGCACCCAGCTCAAGGCGAACGGCGGCATCTTCCTCGTCGACGACTTCGGCCGCCAGGCGGCGATCTCCCCGCAGAACTTCTTCAACCGGCTGATCGTGCCGCTGGAGAAGGGGCTCGACCACCTCACCCTGGCCCGCGCCGGCACCGGCATCACCGCACCGTTCGCGACCATGCTCGTGCTCTCCAGCAACCTCGAGCCCAGCCAGCTC
>DATARS010000223.1:0-17936 GCA_036269455.1 Candidatus Dormiibacterota bacterium
CACAGACCCGTGACCGGGTCAACCACCGACTCCCACGCAGACCAGCCCGACTCCCACACAGACCCGTGACCCGGTCAACCACCGACTCCCACGCAGACCGGTACAACCGACCCCTAACAGAAGCCCCGCGTGCACAGCCAGTTCGTGACCGCGTCGCGCGTGAAGGGGGCGCTCCGCTCCAGGCTCAGGGCGTGGCCGGTGTTGGGCACGGTGATCGCGGTCAGGTCCTTGGTCCCGGTGAACATGCCCTTCTGCCGCTCCTGGGCGGGGGGCGGGAAGATGGCGTCGTCGGCGCCGATGGCCAGCAGCACCGGGATCTGGATGGAGGCGACCTGCTGCGAGTCGGTGAGGATGGTGGCGGGGATGGAGCTGTCGTCGCCGCAGGGGTCGGGGTTGCGCAGCCGGGTGGCCTCGCCCTCGACCGTGGGATCGGCGTCGTGGAACATCAGCGCCTCGAACTCCTGCTTGCTCGAGCCGAGCGGGGCGTAGCCTGGCGGGTTGCCGCCGCTCGCGCAGACCGCGCCGGTCTGGCCGAAGTCGGCGAGGACCTTCGGCGAGGCGCCGAAGTCGGCCCAGGCGAGGATCACCAGGGCGTCGACGTCGTGGAAGGAGTAGGTCTCGATCTGGGCGACGCCGCCGCCGGCCGAGTGGCCGATGAGGCCGACGCGCGAGAAGCTCACCGGGCCCCCGCCCTCGATGGTGTAGGAGCCGCTGCGCAGCTGCTGGACGACCTGGTGGGCGATGCTCGCCTGGCCGCCCATGCAGCTCTGCATCCCCGGCGGATGGCTGCTCACCCCGTAGCCGAGCCGGTCGATCACCACCGAGGCGACGCCGTGCGAGGCGAGCGACGCCGCCCAGTCGTAGCCGGGCACGACCTGGAAGTCCCAGAAGAACTCGCCGTAGCCGAGCCCGTGGAGGCTGAGCACCACCGCGTGGGTCTGGGACTGCGGCGCGACGAGGCGGCCGTGGATGGTGTAGGCGGCGCCGTCGGCCTGGCAGGGGACGGCGCTGGTGTTCTCGTTCTTGACCTGGAAGGTGACGATCCGGGCCGTCACCGGGAGCGGCGCGTTCGCCGCCGCGGTGGGCGGCGCCGGCCGCACGGCGAACGCGGTGAGGGCGGCGAGGGCGGCCACGGCGACGGCCGCCGGGCGACGGAGTCCGAGCATCCTGGGATCCCTCCTCACGTCCGGGTGCCCGCGGTCCCGCGACGCAGCCCGTCCACGATCCGCCCCCACCCGCCGGCGCTGTCGCCGAATGCGAAGGCGTAAAAGCTGACCCGGTCGACGATATCCCCGTAGCGACCGAGGAGGCGCTCGGGGATCTCGTCGGGGGTGCCCTCGACGGCGAAGGCCTCGAGCACCGAGGCGTCGATGAGTCCCCCCATCTCCGCCCACCGTCCCTGCTTGGAGAGGCTGTGCAGCTCGGTCTGCAGGTCGCCCCAGCCGGGCACCTCGAGGGCTCCGCGGTAGGCGGGGGTCGACCCGTAGAAGGAGATCTGGCCGCGCACCGCCGCGCGCATCGCCTCGGTGGCGGCCTCGTCCTCGCCGGTGACCAGGAAGCAGGGCAGCGCGATCTCGAAGTCCTCGCGGCGGCGCCCGGCGCGGGCGAGCCCGCGCTCGACCGCGGGGAGGGTCACCTCGCGCAGGTAGCGCTCGTTGGTGAAGGCGTGGAGGATCACCCCGTCGGCCACCTCGGCGGCGATCTCGGTCATCGCCTCGCCGACGGCGGCGACGAAGACGCGCGGGGCGCCGTGGGTCGACGGAGCGGGGGTGAAGAAGGGCGTCATCAGGGTGTGGGTGTAGAAGTCGCCCCGGAAGTCGAGCTTCGAGCCGTTGTTCCACGAGTCCCAGATCGCCCGGACGGCGCTGATCAGCTCGCGCATCCGCGGCGCCGGGTGCGACCAGGTCATCGAGAAGCGCTTCTCGATGTGCGGGCGGATCTGCGAGCCGAGGCCGAGGATGAAGCGGCCGCCCGAGAACTCCTGGAGGTCGTGGCCGGTGTGGGCGAGTGTCATCGGGCTGCGGGCGAAGGCGACGGCGATGCCGGTCATGAGCTCGACCCGGCTGGTGTGCTCGGCGGCGAGGATCAGGGGAAGGAAGGGGTCGTGCTGGGTCTCGACGCTCATGACCCCGTCGTAGCCCGCCTGCTCCAGCATCGCGGCACGCTCCGCCAGGCCGGGCAGGTCGCCCAGATGGGTGTCGATCTTCACCCTGCTCCTCCTCGCCGCCGGGCCCGGTCAGGCCTCCGGGATGCCGGCGCGCAGAGGATTGCACGTCGCCCGCCGGGGCTGCCGTCAGCCCCCCGTTCCGGCGCCCCCCTCCCGGAGAAGTGGGAGACGGGTTCCCCCGTTCGCGCGATTGTTGGGGAGGTCCTCGGGGTGCCAGACTTCGCCCGGCCGGTGGTGTGCCCCGCGACGGCGCGGACGGGGCGGAGGCGCCACCCGAAGGGAGGACGGGCCGGTGGCGGGTGCGGCGAGGACCGTCGATGGCGACTGAGGGCGTCTACGAAGGACCGCTCAATCCACCGCTGACCGACGAGCTCGGGCAGATCATCGTTCGCGGCCTGCGGCCGGGACGCAAGGGCCTCGAGGCCCTCGGCGAGATGGTCCTGCTCGGTGGCGCGGTCTTCAAGTCGCTGCGCACCGGGATCGTCTGGGAGGAGTTCATCCACCAGTGCGACATCTTCTTCAAGCGGATGATCGTCCCCGTCCTGCTCATCGGGCTGGGCTGGGGGACGATGGTCTCGCTCGAGGCCGGCAACCTCCTCCAGCTCGCCCAGGCCTCCTGGCGGCTGGGCGGTTTCGAGGCGATGTCGCACATCCGGGAGTTCGACGCCTTCGTCATGGGTGACATCGCCATGGGGGTGGCGGGCACCGCGATCGTCGCCGACATGGGGGCGCGCAAGGTGCGCGACGAGCTGGCGGCGATGAGCACCCTGGGCATCGACGTGGTCCGCGAGATGGTCACCCCGCGGGTGCTCTCGATGATCGTCATGACCAGCGCGATGCTCTTCCCGATGATGGTGAGCAGCCTCTTCACCGGCTGGCTCGCCGCCGTCTACCTGCGCGGCGCCTCGACCGGCGGCTACTGGCACGACTTCTTCAACCAGACCACCTCGGTGGACGTGATCATCGGAGTGGTCAAGTGCGCCTGCTTCGGGATGTTCGGCGGCATCATCGCCTGCTACAAGGGGATGAGCGCCGCCGGCGGAGGCCGCGGCGTCGGCCGCGCCGTCAACGAGGCGGTGGTGATGTCGATCATCATGGCGATGAGCGTCAACTACCTGGTGACCTCCATCCTGATGGCGCTCAACAGCTCGGTGAACGTGCTCAAGTGACGCGCGACGACCACCGTGGCTGACGTCGCCGTCGCCCCCGCCGGGGCGGGACCGCTGAGCGTCGCCGGGCGCAAGACCGCGGGCGCGGTCCGCGAGCTCGGCGAGATCTTCCTCTTCTTCGGCCGGGCGCTCTGGGGGATGCGCACCGTCCCGCGCCACCAGGAGGAGTTCTTCCGCTTCGCCGCCTATGTGGGCCTCTCGACCCTGCCGATCGTGGTCTGCATCGCCTACTTCATGGGCGCCGAGTGCGGGCTGGAGTCCTGGTACTCGCTGAAGATCATCGGCGTCCAGGACCTCGGCGGCGTCTTCAACGCCTTCTGCGACCTGCGCGAGTGCATCCCCATCTACTTCGGCTTCGCGGTCGGCGCCAAGGTGGGCTGCGGGCTCGCCGCCGAGCTGGGGACGATGCGCATCTCCCAGGAGATCGACGCGCTCGAGACCCTGGGGATCAACACCATCCACTACCTGGTGAGCACCCGCATCCTCGCCTGCCTGATCGTGCTCCCCCTGCTCCACGTCGCCGCCCTGACCAGCGGCTTCATCGCCTCCTACGTGGTCCAGATCTTCCAGATCCACCAGCTCTCCCAGGGCATCTACCTGGACTACTTCTGGCGGTTCATGAACCCGCTCGACTTCGTCTACTCACTGATCAAGGCGATGAGCTTCGCCCTGTGCACGATCATGACCGGGGTCTTCTACGGCTACAACGTGCGCGGCGGCTCGGCCGGAGTCGGCCGTGCGGCCGCCAAGACCACGGGCATCAGCATGATCTTCGTGATCATCGCCAACGCCGTCTTCACCCAGCTCTTCTGGGGCGTCAACCCGCGGGCTCCGATCCCGTGAGCATGCGGGCGTAGGGGGGCAGCATGCAGGTCGTCTCCGAGCATCTTCGCAAGCAGTTCGATTCCAACGTGGTGCTGCGCGATGTCTGCCTGCAGATCCCAGAGGGCGAGGTGACCATCATCATGGGCCCCTCGGGGACGGGGAAGAGCGTCTTCCTCTCCCACATCATCGGCCTGCTGATGCCCGACGCCGGCAACCTCCTGGTCGACGGCCGCCCGGTGGCGGACCGCAACCAGAAGGAGCTGAACGAGATGCGCAAGCGCATGGGGATGCTCTTCCAGGACGGCGCGCTCTTCAGCTCGATCAACCTCTACGACAACGTCGCGCTGCCGCTGCGCAAGCACACCGATCTCAGCGAGACCAAGATCCGCGAGATCGTCCGCGCCCGGCTCAAGGAGGTCGGCCTCGCCGGCGCCGAGAGCCGCATGCCCAACCAGCTCAGCGGCGGCATGCGCAAGCGCGCCGGCCTCGCCCGGGCGCTGGTGATGGACCCCGAGCTGCTGCTCTTCGACGAGCCCGACTCGGGCCTCGACCCGGTGCGCACCCGTCTGCTCTGCGACCTCATCGAGGACACCTGGCGGGCGAAGGGCGGGACCTACGTGATCGTCTCCCACGACGTCGTCGAGGTCGCCAAGACCGGCCACAACATCGCCATCCTCTGGGACGGCGAGGTCCGCCAGTTCGGCACCCGCGACGCGCTCTTCGACTCGACCGACCCCTTCGTCCACCAGTTCATGCACGGGACCGCCGACGGCCCCCTGACCATGGACTAGGGGAGGGGAGGGGATGAGACCGCGGCAGATCGGCATCTCCCTGGTGGGCGGGGTGCTCGGCGTGTCGCTCGCGCTCACCGGGTTCGTGATCGCCCGCAACGGGCTGGTCGGCACCTGGGACTACCACGTCAAGGTGCGCGTCGCCGACGCCGACGGGCTCATCCAGGGCAACCGCGTCGCCGTCGCCGGGGTGCCCGCCGGGCGCATCCTCGACCTGCAGATCGGCGACCACTCGGCCATCCTCACCCTGGGGATCAGCGACGACGTCCGCCCGCTGCTCAGCGACACCACCACGACCATCCGTCCCAAGGGGCTGGCGGGCGAGCGCTTCATCGAGCTGGTGCCGGGGCAGAAGGGCAGCCCGGTCTCCGACTACGGGACGCTGGGCAGCGCCACCACCAACCCGGTCGAGGTCGAGGACGTGCTCAACGCCTTCGACGCCCCGACCCGCGCGGGGCTGCAGAGCTTCCTGCGCGACCTCGGCGCCGGGATGGCGGGCAACGGCGACGTCGCCAACCACGACCTGGCCGAGCTGCTCTCGCTCGTCGACCAGGCGCAGGGGCTGGCCACCACCCTGCAGACGCAGGACGCCAACGTCGGCCCGCTGCTCACCAACCTCGACTCCGTGGTCTCCTCGCTCGCGGGCCTCGAGAGCAGCGGGGTCATCGACCAGTTCACCGGCAGCGCCGCCACCGTGACCGCCGCGGTCGCCGCGCGCGACACCGAGCTGCGGACCATGCTGTCGCGGCTGGGGACGGTGCTCGGCGAGCTCGACGGCTCCTTCCGAGGCCACGAGGGGCAGTTCCGCGACGCGCTGGGCCGCCTCCCCGCCCTCGAGACCAAGCTCCAGGGCCTGCTCACCGCGACCGACCCGACGCTGAGCACCATCGAGTCCAACCTGCCCGTCATCCAGCGGCTGCTCATCCAGCTGGCCGGCGGCGTCTGGGACCCCTTCGCCGAGGGCAACCGGCTGGTGGTCTCGAACACCGTGTCGATGCAGGGTCTGAGCCTGCCCCCGGGCACGCCCGCGCCGCCGGGCGCGGCGACCCGGATGCAGGTGATGCAGTTCCTCACCGGAGGCCGCTGAGGATGCGCCCCGATCTCAAGCACGTGATCCAGTTCGGCAGCTTCACCGCCGGGCTCACCGGGCTGGCGATGTTCCTCGCCTCGAACATGAACGGCAGCGGGCTGCCCTGGTCGCCGCGGTACCTGGTGAGGGCCGAGCTCAGCAACGCCGACCTGCTGCTCAAGGACCAGGACGTGCGCATCAGCGGCGTCCAGGCGGGCAAGGTCACCGACGTCGTCCCCGAGGGCGCGGGCCACGTCATGGTGACCATGGTCGTCGACAGAAAGTACGCGCCGATCCACACCGACGGCACCGCCCGCGTGCGGCCCTTCACCCTGATCGGCGACAAGTACGTCGACATCGATCCGGGCAGCTCGGCGGCCCCGGCGCTGCCCGACGGTGGGGTCATCCCGATCGGCCACACCAGCATCCCGGTCGAGCTCGAGCAGGTGCTCCAGATCCTCGACACCGACACCCGCACCCAGGCCAACCAGCTGCTCACCCAGGGGGGCACGTCGCTGGCCGGCCGGGGCGAGACCCTCAACCAGCTGCTCCAGCGGCTGCCCGACCTCGAGCGCTCGCTGACCGCGACCCTGCTGGTCACCGACTCGAAGGTGCAGACCATCGACCACCTGCTGAGCAGCGCCGACAGCCTGCTCACCAACCTCGCCCAGAGCCAGGCGAGGATCGAGAGCGCGGTCAACTCCTCCGACCAGCTGCTCGCGGCGCTCGCCGGCGATCGCGACGTCATCACCCAGACGGTGACAACCGCCGACCAGAGCCTGGCCACGCTGGCGCGGGCGATCGCCGGCGAGGGCGCCGACGGCCGCGCGCTGGTGGCCAACGCCCCGGCGCTGCTCGACGAGCTGCGCAGCTTCATGCACACCGGCGACACCGACGTGGTCGGGGTCACCCCCCAGGCGAAGCAGCTGCGCGCCCTGCTGGCGCAGCTGCGCAGCTCCTTCAGCGCCCGCGACTCGCTCGGCTACTACATCCGGGCCGCCGCCCGCGACGACTGCGCCACCACCGTGGCGGGGAGCCTGCCGCCGTGCAGCTTCCCGAGCGGGCACTGAGGAGGGGAGCGATGGCGCCGCCCCAGGAGCATCACACCAGCCACACCTACTTCGACGAGAAGCTGCACCTGACGCTCGCCGGCAAGACGGCGCTGATCGGGTGCTTCGTCGCCCTCTGCTTCGCCGGCATCCTCGGCACCGTCCACCTCATCGGGGCGCCGCTGCCGTTCAGCTCCCAGTACCACGTCTCGGCGATCTTCCCCGACGCCGAGGGGGTGATCCCGGACAGCAGCGTGACCATCGGCGGCGCCCTCGCGGGGCGCGTCGAGGAGGTGAGCCTCACCCCCAGGGGCGCGAAGGTGACGATGCGGCTGCTCGACCGCTGGCAGCACACCGTGCACCAGGACGCCACCGCGGCGATCCGGATCAAGAGCCTGCTCGGCGAGCACTTCGTCAACATCGACCCGGGCACCCCGGGGCAACCGCTGCTCGCCTCGGAGAGCACGCTCCGCCAGACCGGGGCGATGAGCGTGGAGATGACCGACGTCCTCGGCATGCTCGACAAGCCGACGCGGACGAGCCTGGGGGTGCTGCTCGGCTCGCTCGGCACCGCGACCAGCGGCCGCGCGGGCGACATCAACACCGCGATCCACGACCTGCGCCAGCTGGTGACCGACATGCAGCCGCTCACCGGCACCGTCGCGGCGCGCTCGGACGACGTCCGCCACCTCCTCGCCTCCGCCGACGCGGTGACCCGCAACCTCGCCGCCGAGCAGGGCGACCTGGGCGGGCTGATCACCAACGCCAACGCCGCCTTCGGCACCCTCGACCGCGACCAGGCCTCGCTCCGCACCCTGATCGACAGCGGCGACAGCCTGGCGCGCAGCTTCAGCAGCGTGCTCGACGACCGCACCCAGGGGGGGCTGCGCGACACCCTGCAGGCGGCGCCGCCCGCGCTCGGCCAGACCAACGCCCTGGGGGCGACGCTGACTCCGACCGTCCAGCAGCTGCGTCCCGGGCTGCCGAGCTACGTCGCCCTGCTCCCCGAGCTGCGCAGCGTCTGGAGCTTCGCCGATGCCAACAACCACTACGTCCGCGTGCTCGTGCTCGCCGGACCCGACAGCGCGACCGCGGGCCAGAACGGCGACCGCCGCCCGGCCGCGCGGGTGTCCGGTCCCGGCGGACCGCCCGCCGCGCCCGGCTTCCCGCCCCATCCCTCGGGGGCGCCGGTGAACCTCTTCGTCCCCGACTCGCCGCTGTGGGCGCTGATCTTCGGAGGGATGTGAGCATGCGCACCCTGCTCCGCTCCTCCTGGGGCCAGGTCGTCCTGGTCCTCGGCGGCTTCGCCCTGACCCTGGTCGCGTTCGGGGCGGTGGTCCAGCTGCTCTCCGTCCACGACCAGGGCGGCTACACGCTGGTCGCGACCGTCGGCGACGTCAACGGCCTCTTCGACCACCAGACGGTGCGCCTCGACGGCGTCGAGGTGGGCCAGGTCGACGACATCAGTCCCAACCCCCAGCGCGGCGTCGACGTGAAGATGTCGATCGATCCCAGGTTCGCGCCGCTCCACCAGGGCGTGCAGGTGAGCGTCCGCTCGCTCGGCCTCTTCGCCGAGCAGTACGTCCGGGTCGTCGACGGCCCCAGCACGGCGGCTCCGCTCCCCGACGGCAGCAGCCTGGGGATCGCCCAGACGGCGTCGGGCATCGGCCTCGACAGCATCGTCGACACCCTCGACACCGCCACCCGCGCCGAGATCCGCACCCTGATCACCCAGGCGCAGACCGGGCTCGCGGGCAGCTCCGCCGCCGACCTCAACGCCGCGCTGCAGCAGCTGCACCTCGCGGCCGAGGCGCTCGACCCGGCGATGGCCAGCCTCTCGCAGCGCACCGCGGCGATCGACTCGATGATCTCCGACTACGACCAGCTCCTGGCCAAGGCGGCGAGCGACCGCGCCAGCGTCTCCACCGCGGTCTCCGCGCTCAACGGCGGCCTGGCGACCTTCGACGGCCACTCCGACCAGGTGAGCCAGGCGCTGGGGCAGGCGGCCACCACGATGAGGACGGGGACGACCATCGTCGGCCAGCGCGTCCCCGAGCTGCGCAGCCTCTTCACCGAGCTCCCCGGCACGCTGCGCACCCTCGACTCGCTGCTCGGCGAGGTGAACCCCTTCCTCGCCAACCTCGAGCCGCTGGCGCCGCAGCTCCGGCAGCTGCTCGTCGGCCTGCAGCGCACCGCCGCGGGCGCGGACATGAACGGCAACTACATCCGGGTGCTGCCCCAGGGGGGCGAGGGCAGCTTCGTCGAGAACATCCCGGGCGAGCACGTCGGTGACCAGCCCTTCCCGCCGGCGGGGGCGCCGCCCGCGGCCGGCCAGAGGGCGCCGGCGGCGGATCCCTCCTCGCGGCTGTGGGAGGAGCTGTTCAGGTGATCGCCACCCCCGCCCCCCGCGGACCCCGCATCAAGACCCGGCTCTACCCGGTGCTGCTCACCCGCGTCCCGCCGTTCTGGGCGGGGGTGGTCGGCGCCGTGCTCATCGTCTTCATCCTCTACCTGGTCTTCGCCGTCAGCCTCGCCCAGGGCAATCCCTACGCGCATCGCTACTCGGTGCACGCGCGCATGACCAACGCGGTCAACCTGGGGACCAACGACTTCGTCGAGATCCACGGCGTGCGTGTCGGGCGGGTGGGCACGATGACCCCCGCCGGCGGCCTCGCCGACGTGGTGCTGCGCTTCGACGACTCGAAGATCCGGCTGCACGACGACGCCACCGCGGCGCTGCGGCTGAAGAGCCTGGTGGGGGAGAGCTACGTCGAGGTGAACCCGGGCACGCCCACGCGACCGGAGCTCGCCGACGGGGCGCTGCTGCCGGTGGCGCAGACCACCTCGCCGGTGCAGCTCGACCAGGTGCTGAACACCCTGGACGCGGCGACGCGCAGCGCGCTGGCGGGCTTCCTCACCCAGCTCGGCGGCGGGGTGCGCGGGCGCGCCGCGGACGTCGCGGGCCTGGTCAGGCAGTCGGAGTCGACGCTGGGCTCGACCGGGGCCAGCTTCCACGCCTTCGACGCCCCGCAGCTCGGCGACCTGATCGCCACCTTCCAGAGCGACCTCGGGGTGCTCGCCGACCGCTCGGCGGCGCTCACCGGGATCTTCCGTCACGGCAACAGCTTCCTCGGCTCGCTGGCCCCGGACACCGCCAACATCCAGTCGGTGATCTCCGACGCCTCGGACACCTTCGGCCGCCTCGACGCCGTGCTCCGCGACCGCACCAAGGGACTGGGGAGCACCCTCGACGAGCTCGACGCGGTCAGCCGGAGCGGCAGCGAGCTCGCCGACCAGGCGCGTCCCATCGTCGACGCGCTCACCCCGCAGCTCCCCGCGTTCACCAGCTGGATGCGTGAGCTGGTCTCCGCCACCTCGCAGGTCGACGCCAACGGGTACTTCCTGCGGCTGGTGCCCATCTTCGGGCAGGCGACGCTGAGCGGCCTGGGCGGAGCGCAGCCGGCGCCGTCGCGCACCGCGGGCGCCGGCGCCGCCGGATCCGCCGCCGGCGGCGCGCTGCCGGTGCCCGGGGCTCCGCCGGTGCCGAGCGTGCTCAAGGGCATGCTCGACCTGGTCTACGGAGGCTGATCGCATGCAGACGGGCAGCCGCAGCTACCGCACCGCCGCCACCGTCGCCGGAGCGGTGTTCATCGTCGTCGCCGGCATCTTCCTGGTGCAGGTCTTCATCGCCGCCCTGGGGATGCGGGTGGTGCCCCCGCTGCACGCGCCCTACCGGCTGAGCGCCGACTTCACCGACGCCGTCGGCCTGCGGGTCGGCCAGCAGGTGACCGTCAACGGCGCCGTGGTCGGACAGGTCCACGGCGTCGAGGTGCAGGGCGGCCATGCCCACGTGACCATGGAGTTCGACCCCGACCGCGGACCGGTGCACCAGGGGGTGGCGGTCACGATCACCCCGACCAGCTCGGTCGGCCACCCGGTGGTGGCGATCACCGATCCCGGCATCGGCCCGGTGCTCGCCGGCGACAGCACCGTCGGGCTGGCCCAGACCAGCTCCCCCGTCTACATCGATGACATCGTCTCGTCGATGACCGCCGATCCCCGGGCCGGGTTCCAGACGATCATGCGCCAGCTCGGCGCCGCGGTCGACGGCCGCGGCCAGGACCTGCGCGCGGTCACCGCCGACACCCGCGCCTTCCTCGGCGGGCTGATCCCGATCAGCCAGCAGCTGAGCACCGACGCCACCCGGATGCAGTCGATCCTCGACCACAGCCACGCGGTGATGGGCCAGCTCGCCAGCTCGAACCTCGACGCGCTGATCGGCGACGCGGGGCGCTTCGGCAGCGTGGTGAGCGCCCAGTCGCAGCACCTGGGGCCGACTCTCGACTCGGCGATCGCCGACCTCACCATGCTCAACCAGAGCTTCGCGGGCAACGAGCCGAGCGCGCTCGCCTCGCTCAGCAGGATGACCCCGGCGCTCAGCCAGCTGAACCAGACCCTCAACGACTTCCGGCCGTTCTTCGAGGCCGGTCTGCTGCCCGCCCAGGGCGATATCGACCAGCTCATCGTCGAGCTGCGCGACTCCTTCGGTCGCACCACCGCCGACGGACAGCAGTACTGGAAGGTGCAGTTCGCCCTCGGCGAGCGCAGCCTGCTCGGCGGTCCCGCCGGCGCCGAGGGTCCGGGCGCCACCTCGCCGCTCTCCGGCAGCACGAGGGCGGCCCCGCCGGACACCCTGTTCTCGGTGCTCTTCGGCGGCTGACCCCGCCGAGCACCGGGTCCGCCCGCGCTACCCTGCCCCGCCGATGACCCGCATCCGCACCCTGAGCGTGCTCGCCCTCGTCCTCTCGGGGCTCCTCGCCACCGGGGCGCTGCTGCTCGGGCTCTTCCGGCTCCAGGTCGACGCCAGCCCGCGGACGCTGGCCCCCGGAGGCTCGGACTCGGCCGACGCGACCGCGGAGTACGCGCGCCAGTTCGGCGGCGACCCGGTGGTGATCCTGATCAGGGGACCGTGGAAGACGGCGACGGACACCCAGAACATCGTCACCCTGACCGCCCTCGAGGGCGAGCTGCGCAAGCTCCCCGGGGTCAAGCTGATCGAGGGTCCGGGCGGGCTGGTGTACACCGCGGCGAACGCCGCGCTCGGCCCGGCGCTGCAGCAGCTGCGCGCCGACGCCGCCGCCGCCGGCGACGCCGCCCGGGCGGCGGCGCTCAAGGCGGGGAAGAGCGCGGCCGACGCCGACGCCGCGGCCCGCGCGGCGCAGGTCGACACCCTGCGCAACGAGACCGCCGCGCTCCTCGACCGCTACCCGGCGATCAGGGAGACCGGGGTCCCGAGCCTGGAGAACCCGCGCTTCGTCAACGCCCTCCTCTTCCACTCCGACGGGTCGGTGAAGGCGCCCTTCCGCCAGCTGTTCCCCCGCCCGGGGGCGACCCTGATGGTGGTGCGGCTGAGCGAGGACGCCTCGCTGACCACGGTCCGTGCGGTGCGCGACGGGGTCGCCTCGATGCTGAAGCGCTACCCGCTGACCGGGGTGGGGGTCACCGTCTCGGGCGCGCCGGTGGTGTCCGAGGGGCTGGTGAACGCCACCGTCACCGACCTGCGGGTGGTGCTCCCGGTGGCGGCCGTGGTGATGCTGGTCATCCTGGTGGCGTCCCTGCCGGGATGGCTGGGACTGTTGCCGCTGCCCGTCGCCGCTCTCGGCGCCGCCTACACCTACGGCGCGCTCGACCTGCTGCGCCATCCCACCACGCTCGCAGCCATCGCCGCAGCACCGATCCTGCTCGGCCTGGTCACCGACTACGTGGTCCAGCTCGCCGCCGGTGGAGGGGAGGAGGAGGGGGCGACGCCGCGCCGGCTCGCGCTGCGGCTGCGCGCGCTGGTGCTCGCCGCGGCGGCGACGGCGGCGGGCGCGCTCGTGCTGCTGCTCTCGCCCATCCCCATCGTCAGCTCGCTCGGCACCGTCGTCGCCATCGGCGTGGCCTGCGGGATGATCGCGCTGCTGCTCGCCGGCGCGCCGGTGCTGCTGCTCGGTGGTGCCGTCGCCCGGGGCACGCGGCGGCGGCTCGCCACCCTGAGCGGCCGCCTCGGTGGCACGGGTCTGCACCGTCCCGCCGCCGCGCTGGCGATCGCCGCCGTGCTGGGGGTCGCCGGGCTGGCGCTCACCCCGCTGCAGCGCACCACCACCGACCTGCGCGACTTCGTCTCCGGCGGCCTGCCCGCGCTCCACGACCTCGAGACCCTGGAGCGGGCGACCGGCGCCGGTGGCGAGGTCGACGTGCTCGTCGACTCCTCGAACAACGTCGCATCGCCGGCGGTGGTGGGGTGGATGCTGGCCGCGGAGAAGCGGCTGCAGGCGCTGCTGCCGGCGTCGTCGCCGCCGCCGGTGTCGCTCGCCGACCTGCTGGTGACCGTCAACGGTGGCGCCACTCCGACCGCCCAGGCGACCGACCAGATCCTCCAGGGGCTGCCCGCCTACCTGCTCGAGGGCCTGGTCACCCGCGACGCGGTGCACGCCGGCATCAGCATGAGCATCCCGCTGGCGCCGCTCGGCGAGCAGGAGGCGCTGATCCAGCGCATGCGCGCCGCGCTCCAGCCCCCCGCGGGCGTGACCGCGCGGCTCGCGGGCACCGCGGTGCTCGCCGCCGACGGCGAGGGCGGTCTGGCGCGCACCGGGCTCGCCGTCGACGGGCTGGCCCTGGCGGCGGTCGCGGTGCTGCTCCTGGTCGCGACCCGCAGCCCGGCGCGGGTGCTGGTGGCGCTGGTGCCGATGGTGCTCGCCACCGGCTGGACAACCCTGGCGGTGGTGGCGCTGCGCATCCAGGTCACCCCCTTCACCGCGGTGCTCGGCGCGCTGGTCATCGCCCTGGCGACGGAGTTCTCGGTGATCTGGTCCACGCGCTTTCGCGAGGCGCGCCGTGCCGGCCTCGACGCGGCGGCGGCGGCGGCGCAGACCTCGGAGAGAGCGGGCGCGGCGATCGCCGTCTCCGGGCTCACCCTGTGCGCCGGCTTCCTCGCGCTGGCCGCGGGCAGCTCGCCGCTGCTGCGCAGCTTCGGCCTGGTGGCGGGGTGCGGGGTGGTCGCAGCCGTGCTCGCGGTGCTGCTGCTCTGCCCTGTGCTCTGCGTGCGGCTGATCCGCGTCGAGCCGGCGCCCGCGGGCCTGACCCACGCCGAGCCGGCGCCGCCGCCGCCCGCATGGACGGCCGCGCCCGCCGGCGACACCGATGGCTGAGACGCCCGAGGCGCCGGCCGGGCCGACTGCCGGCGAGCTGCGTTGGGACCTGGTGCTCTACGGCACCGCCGCCTATGTCCCGGCCTGCCTGGTGCTCAGCTTTCTCACCTCGGGTGGACGCCAGCTGAGCCGGGTGCTGCTGCACTTCCTCACCCTGCCCGACCCCGTCCCGGTCGCCATCGGATACGGGCTCGGCTATCTGGTGGTGCAGTACCGCATCCGCAATCGCCGCCCCAGCTTCCTGCAGTCGCAGATCTTCGCGGGCTGCGTGTTCCTGGGGATGTTCGCCGGGTTCGCCGTCTCCAGCCTGCTCTTCTCCCACGGGCCGCTGAGCAACGCCTCGAGCACCGTGGTCGCCGCCGTTGTGGTGCCCATCAAGGTGGCCGCGGGCGCCGTGGTGGGGGCGGCGCTGTATCCGTTCATGGCGCGCAGGCGGTTCGGCGGACGCTTCTACAGCCCGACCCCGATCCCGCCCCGGCCGCCGGGGAAACCCTAGGCCCGGGCGCCCCTGCGGGTGCCGCGGAGCTCGGCGGCGAGCAGCACCAGGGCGATGATCGAGATCGCCCCACCGGCGACCCAGCAGAAGATGGTCGCCCCGTGTCCGGTCAGGCCGCCCATGGTCATCGCCATGTCGTCGTGAAAGCCGCCCATGGTCATGGCCATGCGGCTGTCGTGCATCCCGCCCATGGTCGTGTCACCGCCCATCGAGCCCGGAGCGATGTACTGTCCGAGGACGGTCCACAGCCCACCGCCGAGGATCAGGAGCAGCGGAATCACGCGCCAGCGCATGGATCGATTGTACGCCGTCGGCAGCGCCACCTCACCCTGTCATCCGGCGCCGAGCACAGTTCGGTGGAGCCGCCGGTGATGCTCGAGGCGGTACGCTGCAGATCGCAGTGAAGGCGACACCGACGTCTGCCGCCGGCGGATCCGCGATGGAGACGGTGCGGCTGCTCGCCGGCATCCTGCGGCACCTGAGCAGCGGCGAGACCGCGCCCGCCCGGGTCGTCGAGGAGGTGGTGCGGGTGGCCTCCGAGCACCTCGGCTTCGCCCGCACCGCGCTCTTCGCCGTCGACCGCGACGGCTTCATCCGAGGGCTCTGCGGCTATGGCGTCTCCACCGAGCAGATCCGCGCCGTCGCCGAGGCGATCGGCGCCATCCCGGTCATCGAGAAGGCGCTGCTCTGCGGCCACACCGTGCACTCCGAGGACGTGCCCGCGGAGGAGTCCGTGCCCGGCCACCTCATCGACATCTTCGAGCTGGCGTCGCTCACGGTGGCGCCGCTGTTCAGTGAGCAGCGGGTGGTCGGCATCCTCTGCGCCGACCGTGGCGCCGGGATCCACTACGCGCTCGGCGAGGACGAGCGGGTCATCGTCGACGCCTTCGCCAGCCAGGTGGCGCTCGCGCTGCGCATCGCCCAGCTCGTCGCCGAGGACACCGTCGCCGCCCGCCAGGGCGAGCGGCTGCGCATCGCCGGGCGGCTCCACGACACCGTCGCCCAGCTCTTCTACGTCATCGGCGCCGAGTGCGTCCGCGCCCGGGTGGGTGCGCCCGCCGAGCTGGTGCCGGTGATCTCCCGCATCGAGCAGCTCGCCGCCCGCGGCGGCCGCGAGGTGCGCGGCGCGATCGACTCCATGGATGTGCTCGCGCCGCTCGACGGCGAGCCCCACCGTCTCGGTGAGCTGCTCGGCAGCCTGCGCGAGCTCTACGAGTGCGAGATCACCCTGATCGGCGACTGGGCGCGGCTCGCCGTCGACCCCGCCGTGTGGGACGTGGTGCTCGGGACGGTGCGCGAGGGGGTCGCCAACGCCGTCAAGCACGGCGCGGCGCGCCACATCGTGCTCTGGCTGCAGGCGTCGCAGGACCGCCTGGTGGTCGAGGTGCGCGACGACGGCCATGCCGCCGACGCGCCCTGCATCGACGGGGGATTCGGCCTGGTGGCGCTGCGCCGCCGGCTCGAGCCGCTCGACGGCGAGCTGGTGCTGCGCGAGAACGACGACGGCGGCCACACCCTGCGGGTGGGGATGCGCGGCACCGCTGCCCCGGTGGCGGCGGGATGACCATGCCGCTGGCGCCGCCGACCGGGGTGCTCGTCGTCGACGACCACGCGCTGGTGCGCGCCGGGGTGCGCAGCTTCCTCGAGGCCGACGGCCGCTTCAGGGTCGCGGCCGAGGCGGGCAGCGTCGCCGAGCTGCGCGCCCGCCTCGACACCCTGCCCGACTCGGTCACCTTCCTCGTGGTCGACGTCGAGCTGCGCGACGGCTCGGGCATCGACGTCATCCGCGAGGCGCGGCTGCGCCAGCCGCCGCTCGAGGTGGTGGTGCTCACCGCCTTCCCCGACGCGCGCACCCTCCATCGCGCCCTGGCCACCGGGGCGCGCGGCTTCGTCCTCAAGGAGGCGGGGGGCGACGCCCTGGTCACCGCCCTGGCGTGCGCCCGCGACGGCCAGCTCTACCTCGACCCGCGGCTGGGCAACGCCATCGCCACCGTGCTCACCATCCCCGACGACATCGCCCGCCAGGCGAGCGACCAGCGGCTGCTCTCGCTGCTCGCCGAGGGGCTCACCGACAAGGACATCGCCCGCATCCTGGGCCGCACTCCGTCGAGCGTCAGCCGCGACATCGCGGCGCTCCTCCACCGCATGGGAGTGGGCAGCCGCGCCGCGGCGGTCAGCCAGGCGGTGCGCACCGGGATCGTGGTCTGAATGCAGTACCGTACGGCGGGCCCGGCCGGCGCCCCGGGGGCAGACGGTCGGACCGGGGAGGATCGCGAATGCTGAGCACCATGACCGAGCGACCGCTGACCATCGGCTCGCTGCTCGCCTACGGGCTGGCGGTGTATGCGGACAGCGAGGTGGTCACCTTCGAGGGCGACCGCACCCGGCGCGCGAGCTTCCGTGAGGTCGGCGCCGGCGCCGCCCGGCTCGCCGGCGCTCTGCGCCGCCTCGGGGTCGGTGCGGGCGACCGGGTCGGCACGCTCTGCTGGAACACCCAGGAGCACTTCGAGGCCTACCTCGCGGTGCCCGCGATGGGGGCGGTGCTGCACACCCTCAACCTGCGCCTCTTCCCCGAGCAGCTCGCCTATGTGATCAACCACGCCGAGGACCGGGTGGTGATCGTCGACGACTCGCTGGTGCCGCTGCTCGCCAGGGTCTGGAGCGAGCTCACCACCGTGCGGACGGTCATCGTCGTGGGTGACGGCGACGCCTCGGGGATCGGCGAGGTGCTGCGCCACCGCGAGCTGGTCGGTGGCGAGCCCGACACCTTCGACTGGCCGGAGATGGACGAGAACAGCGCCGCGGCGATGTGCTACACGAGCGGCACCACCGGCAATCCCAAGGGCGTCGTCTACAGCCACCGCTCGACCTACCTGCACTCGATGGCGTCGGCGATGGGCAACACCTTCGGGATGAACCAGCACGACCTGGTGCTGCCGATCGTCCCGATGTTCCACGCCAACTGCTGGGGCCTTCCCTACACCTCGTGGATGGCGGGCGCCGACCTCATCCTGCCGGGCCGCTTCCTCCAGGCCGAGCCGATGTGCCGGCTCATCGAGGCGGAGCGGCCGACCATCTCCGGGGCGGTGCCGACCATCCTCAACGACATCCTGCGGTACCTCGAGACCCATCCCACCGATCTCTCCTCGATCCGGCTGGTGCTCAGCGGGGGGTCGGCGG
>DATARS010000224.1:0-18008 GCA_036269455.1 Candidatus Dormiibacterota bacterium
CGCGTTCTTGCGTGAGGTGTCGACGGCAGAGCCCGAGGTCGCGCGTGCCCGGGCGCTTGCGGCAGGCCTGGACGAGTGGGGCACCAACAACCTGCTCGCCTACCTCGCCGAGCAGCGCGAGGCGACCGGCGCCGTCCCCGACGACCGCACCGTGGTCGTCGAGCGCTTCCGCGACCAGCTCGGCGACTGGCGGGTGTGCGTGCTCACCCCATTCGGCGCTCGCGTCCACGCCCCCTGGGCGCTCGCCGCCACCGCCCGGCTCCACGAGCGGCTCGGCGTGGACGTCCAGGCGATCCACAGCGACGACGGCTTCGCCCTGCGCCTGCCCGACGTCGACCATCCCCCGCCCGTCGAGGAGCTCATCCTCGATCCCGACGAGGCGACCGAGCTGGTGACCGCGGCGCTCGGCCCCTCGGCGCTCTTCGCCGCGCGCTTCCGCGAGAACGCGGCGCGGGCGCTCCTGCTGCCGCGGCGGCGCCCGGGTGAGCGCACCCCGCTGTGGAAGCAGCGCCAGCGCAGCCACGACCTCCTCCAGGTGGCGGCGCGGCATCCCTCCTTCCCGATCATCGTCGAGACCCACCGCGAGTGCCTTGCGGACGTCTTCGACATGAACGCGCTGACCGGGCTGCTGCGCGACCTGCGCTCGCGCCGCGCCCGGGTGGTCACGGTCGACTCCGAGCGGGCCTCGCCCTTCGCCGCCTCGCTGGTCTTCGACTGGGTGGCGGAGTTCATGTATGAGGGCGATCAGCCGCTCGCCGAGCGGCGCGCCCAGGCGCTCTCCCTCGACCGCGAGCTGCTCGCCGAGCTGCTCGGCACCGAGGAGCTGCGCGAGCTCCTCGACCCCGCGGCGGTGAGCCAGGTCGAGCTCGAGCTCCAGGGGCTGGCGCAGACCCGGCCGGTGCGCGGCCCCGACGACACCCACGACCTGCTCCGCCGGCTCGGCGACCTGAGCGCGGCCGAGGCCGCCGGGCGCGGCGCCGGCCCCGACTGGCTCGCGGCGCTGGAGGCGGAGCGGCGCGCGGTGGCGGTGCGGATCGCCGGCGAGACCCGCTGGATCGCGGCGGAGGATGCGGGACGCTACCGCGACGCCCTCGGCGTGGCCCTGCCCACCGGGCTCGCCGGCGCCCACGTCGAGGGCGGCGCCGACCCGCTCGGCGACCTGCTCCGCCGCCACGCCCGCACCCACGTGCCCTTCGCCGCGGCCGAGCCGGCGCGTCGCTGGGGGCTCGGTGTGCCCGCGGTCGAGGCGGCCCTGCGGCGGCTCGCCCAGACCGACGGGCTCCTCTGTGGAGCCTTCCTCGCCGCCGGCGGGTCGTCGGAGTGGTGCCACCCCGAGGTGCTGCGCAGCCTGCGCCGGCGCTCGCTGGCGGCACTGCGCCGCCAGGTCGAGCCGGTGCCGGTCGAGACCCTCGCCGCCTTCCTCCCCGCCTGGCAGGCCGTCGGCACCGGCCGCGCCGGGCTCGAGCAGCTGCTCGAGGTCGCCGGCGCGCTCCAGGGGGCGGTGGTGCCCGCCTCGACGCTCGAGCGCGACGTCCTCAGCGCGCGGGTGCGCGACTACCAGCCCCGGCTGCTCGACGAGCTCATCTCCCTCGGCGAGCTGGTCTGGGTGGGACGGGGCCCGCTGGGGAGCGGCGACGGGCGCGTGGCCCTGTACCGCCGCGACGACGCCGCCCGGCTGGTGCCCGAGCCCGCCGACCCGCCCGACGGCCGTCTCCACGCCCTGCTCCGCGAGGAGCTCGGCCGGCGAGGTGCCTCCTTCTTCCACGACCTCCACCGCGCCTGCGGTGGGGGTGACCCCGAGGAGCTGACCGACGCGCTCTGGGACATGGTCTGGGCGGGGGAGGTGACCAACGACAGCGCCGCCCCGCTGCGGCTGCTGGGGCCGCGGCCTCGGCGCGGCAACCCCGGCAGGCGCCCGCTGATGCGGCTCGCCCCGCCGCGCGCCCAGGGCCGCTGGTCGCTCGTCGCCGGGCTGCGCGAACCCGCGGCCTCGCCCACCGAGCGCCTCCACGCGCTGAGCTCCACCCTGCTCGCCCGCCACGGGGTGCTCACCCGCGAGGCGGTGCTGGCCGAGGGCGCGCCCGGCGGCTTCGCCGGCCTGTACCCGGTGCTCCGCGCCATGGAGGAGGCGGGCCGGGTGCGCCGCGGCTACTTCGTCGACGGGCTCGGCGCCTCGCAGTTCGCCCTGCCCGGCGCCGTCGACCGTCTGCGAGGGGTGCGCGAGGAGGCGGGTGGCACCGTGGTGCTCGCCGCCACCGATCCCGCCAGCGCCTACGGGGCGACGGTGCCCTGGCCCGCGCTCGCCGGCCGGGCGGCCCGCGCCGCCGGGGCCTACGTGGTGCTCGACAGCGGGCGGCTGCGCCTCTACCTCGAGCGCGGCGGCCGCAGCCTGCTCACCTCCGGCGAGCCCGGACCCGGCGCGCTCGCCGCCCTCGCCTCGCTCGGCGCCCGCCTCGGCCGGCTCGAGCTGCTCACCGTCGACGGCGAGCCGGTGCACGGCAGCGCTCTGGAGCCGGCGCTCCGCGAGGCCGGCTTCGGCCCCTCGCCGCGGGGGATGGTCCTCTGGGGCGCGCCCGCCCGGCGGCTGCCGGTCGGCGCCTGAACGGCGTCCGATGCCCGAGGGCGACACCATCTGGCGGACGGCAGCCGCGCTGCGCGCCCGGCTCGCCGGCCGCACCGTCCTTCGCGCCGCGCCCCCCGGCCTGGCGCCGCTCCGCGGCCGCAGTGTCGAGGCGGTCGAGGCGGTGGGCAAGCACCTGCTCATCCGTCTGACCGGCCGCCCCGGTGCGCCGGCCGTCGTGCTCCACTCACACATGCGGATGAGCGGCTCCTGGCACCTCTACGCCCCGGGCGAGCGCTGGCGCCAACCGGCCCACCGCGCCCGCGCGGTGCTCGAGGTGGAGGGCGCGGTGGCGGTCTGCTTCGACGCCCCGGTGGTCGAGCTGCGTCCCGACGACGGCGCCGCGGTGGGCCACCTCGGCCCCGACGTGCTCGCGGACGACCTCGCCCTGGACGAGGTGGTGGCCCGGGCCCGCGCCGCCGGTGATCGCGCCGTCGGCGAGCTCCTCCTCGACCAGCGGGTCTGCGCCGGCATCGGCAACATCCACCGCTGCACCAGCCTGTGGCGGCAGCGGCTCGATCCGTGGACGCCGGTCGCCGCCCTCGACGACGACACCCTGCGCCGGCTCTACCTCGCCGCCCGCGAGGGGATGCGCGCCCGGCTCCGCCCCGAGCCGGGGCGGGGGCACGCCGCCGGCATCCACGGCCGCGCGCTGCGGCCCTGCCCGCGCTGCGAGACCCCGATCAGGGTTCGGCGGCAGGGCTCGCCGGGCCGGCTGACCTGGTTCTGCCCCTCCTGCCAGGGGGTCGCCGGCTGAGCAGACCGGCCACGCGGCGGGTGCGGGGGTCGTCGAGGATCTGCTCGAGCCGGCCCGGCAGCGGCAGACACCAGTTCGGCCAGGTGTCGGTGGTCGCGGGCATGTTGGGGCGCCGGGCGACGCCGAGGCAGTCGTCGAGCGTGGCGGTCAGCACCGCCGAGGGAGCCTGGGCGAGCCGGGCGTGGAGCCCCTCGACGATGTCGTCGACCCCGGCGTCGCCGGGCAGGCCGGTCAGCCCGACGATGCGGTCGCGGTTGGCCGCGGTGGAGACCATGTTGGGTTCGAGGCCGGCGCTGCGCTGGTCGTCGAGGTCCGACCCGGTCCACATCCCCGCGACCGTGGGCAGGTCGTGGGTGGTGATCGCGCTCAGTGCCCGCCGTGGATACAGCTCCGGCGGCTCGGGCTCGAACCAGAGCAGCCGGTAGGAGAGCATCCGGCGCCGCCCCATCTCCTCGCGGACCACATCCTCGACGGTGCCCAGGTCCTCGCCGCAGACGTAGGCACCGGCGCGGGCGCTCTCCAGGGCGAGGACGTCGAGCAGCTCGCCGTGGGGGTAGCGCACGTACGCCCCGCCGGCCGGGCCCATCGCGGTGGGGATCCAGTAGAGGCGGAAGAGCCCCATCACGTGGTCGACCCGGAGCCCGCCGGCGTGGCGCAGGGTCGCGCGGATGGTGCGCGCGAGGGGCTCATAGCCGGCGGCGCGCAGCCGCCAGGGATGGAAGGGGGGCAGTCCCCAGTCCTGCCCGGCGGTGTTGAACTCGTCCGGGGGGGCGCCGACCCGCGCCCCGGTGGCGACGATCTCCTGCCAGCTCCAGGCGTCGGCGCCGCCCGGATCGACGCCGATGGCGAGGTCGTGCATCAGCGGCAGCGGCGCCGAGGCCGCCTCGAGCTGGACGTCGAGCAGCCACTGCAGCCAGGCGTGGTGGTCGACGCGGCGGCGCCGCTCGGCGCGGAGCCGCGCCACCGCCGCCGAGCCGGGTCGGCGGAGCTCCTCGGGCCAGTCCTGCCAGCGCGCGCCGTGGACCTCGGCGATCGCGCACCAGGTGGCGAAGCGCTCGAGCTGCTCGCCCTCGCCGGCGCGGTAGGCGTCGAAGGACGGGTCACCGGCGAAGTCGTCGAAGATCGCCTCGAGCGCCTCCGACTTGAGCCGCATCACCCGGTCGCGCTCGATGAGGGGAAGGTCGCTCAGGGCGTGGCCGGCGGCGGCGAGGGTCTCCAGCTCCGACCCCAGGGCCGACGCCCCGGGGACGTCCTCGACGCGCAGGTAGAGGGGGTTGCGATACAGCCGGCTGCCGGGGTAGTAGGGGCTGGGCTGCTGCGGGACCGTCGGCGAGACCGCGTGGAGCGGGTTGACGAGCAGCATCCCGGCTCCCAGCTCCCGCGCCGACCGCCGCCCGAGCTCGGCGAGATCGCCGAGGTCGCCCATCCCCCAGCTCATCGCCGAGCGCAGCGCGTAGAGCTGCACCGCCCAGCCCCAGGTCCGCCGCCGCGGGGGCGGATGGCAGCGGCCGGGTCCCACGATCAGCGAGGTGGTCGCGCCGTCCTCGGCGATCAGCCGGTGGTAGCCCCAGGGCAGCCCGGCGGGCAGCCGTCCCCGGGCCACGCCGAGGTCGGTCCCGTCCTCGAGCACCACGGTGGCAGGCCGCTCCAGCCGGGGACGGCGCCCGGCGCGGACCACCATCACATCGCGGGCTGCGTCGGGGCGCTCACGGTCGGCGCCGAGCGCCTCGAGCACCGCCGCGATGGTCGCGGGTGAGGCCTCGCGCCAGCTCCCGACGGCGTCGCGGAAGCCGGTGACCACCCCCCAGGCGGCGGGATCGGGCGCGGCGCCGGTCACCGCCCGGAGGGAGCCGGCCGCGGGCGCGTCCCCTCGCCGCGCCCGACCACCGCGGTGCCCTGGAGCGCGGCGAGGATGGCGGCGCCGCGCGGCGTGCCCAGCCCGGTGCATGCGTCCCAGCCGGCGCGCGCCGAGTAGGCGCCGTTGTCCCCCACGGTGATGTCGCGGAAGCCGCCGCCGGCGACCACGCCCGCGTAGAGCTCGGGGTTGAGGAAGCCCACCGGACGTCCCAGCAGCTCGTTGAGCAGCGCCACCAGGCCCGCCCAGAGCGGGGCCACGGCGCTGGTGCCGCCGACCACCGTCGTCTGGCCGTCGACGAGCACCCGGTAGCCCGTCTGCGGGTCGGCGTTGCCGCTGACGTCGGGGATGCCGCGCCCCCGGCGCCCGCCCGGGTTGGCCGACGCCGGCACGCCGGCGTTCGCCTGCCAGGAGGGTGGGGCGAACTGGTCGCTGATGCCGCCGCCGGTCGCGCCCCCGCCGGAGCCCTCGTTCCAGACCACCTCGTCGGTGCCGCCGGGGCCGAGCCGGGTGCCGCCGCAGGCGATGGCGTGAGGGCTCGAGGCGGGGAAGTCGGTGTGGGCGCGGCCGTCGGTCGCCCCGTCGCCCGAGCCGGCGTCGCCGGCGGCGGTGAGCACGGTGACGCCGAGCGCGGCGGCGTCCTGGATCACCGCGTCGAGCGCGGCCATCGCCTGGCCGGTCCAGGTCGACTCCGGGCCGCCCCAGCTGATCGAGACCGCCGACGGCCGGCGCACGGTGTCGTGGATCGCGGTGGAGACGGCGTCGAGGAAGCCGCGCGAGGTGTTGGGCGCGAAGTACACGGCGAGCCTCGCCCCCGGCGCGACCGCGCCGGCCACCTCGATGTCGAGCATCACCTCGCCGTCGGCGCCGCCGGGGTCGCCCTCGGGGGTGTTGCTGCCACCGTCGACCGAAACCGCCACGACCCCGGGGGTGGCGATTCCCAGGCCCTGGAAGTAGGTGTCGAGGTCGGCCCGCCGGTAGCCGCCGCCGAGCTCGATGATCGCGATGCACTGCCCGGCCCCGGTCGCCCCGGCCGGGAAGTCGTAGAGCCGCGCGATCTCGACGGGCGAGAAGGCGCCGGTGACCGCGTGCGCGATGATCGGGCGGCCGTCGCGGAGCAGCGGGCGGAAGTGCGGCCGCGCCTGGGGCCGGTCGTCGAGCCCGAACACCCCCTCGATCGCCGGGGCGGCGTCGGCGGGCACGCTGAGCGGCCCGGTGCGGCCTCGGTAGGTGCCGCCGTCGAGCTCGTAGAGCCAGAGCTCGGTGCCGAAGGCGCGCTCCAGCGCCGACAGCGGGCCGGCGAGCACGACGCTGCGCCGGGAGGGGCTGGCGTCCACCACCTCGAGGTCGTGGCGGTGGGCGAAGTCCTCGAGCGCGGCGATGTCGGCGGGGTCGGCGCCGGCCAGCTGCTCGACCTGCTCGCGTTGCAGGCGGGGCTGCGCCGGTCCCGGCTCGGGCAGGGCGCCGCGGCGGCGCAGCTGCACGGTGACCTCGACCCGCTGGCCGGGATCGGGCCTGCCCCGGCGCCGGTCCACAGGCAGCGGCGTGCGCTCGCTCCCGGCGAGCTCGACCCGGGCTGCATCGCTCATCGACCGCTCTCCTCACCGATCACCGGCCCCCGTGGCGACTCTAGCGACGCGTCCCGCGGCGGTGGCCGACAATCACCGGCGATGACCGCACTCCCCGAGGTGCTCGACCGCGCCGCCTGCGCCGCCCTCGACCGCGCCGACCCGCTGACGCCGCTGCGGGGGCGGTTCCTCCTGGACGTCGGGATCGTCTACCTCGACGGCAACAGCCTGGGGGCGCTGCCCGCCGCCACCCCGCCGCGGCTCGCCGCCACGGTGTCGGAGGAGTGGGGGAGGGGGTTGATCCGCAGCTGGACCCAGGCGGGATGGATCGAGGCGCCGCGCCGGCTCGGCGACCGCCTCGCCCCGCTGATCGGCGCCGAGCCCGGCGAGGTCCTGGTCGCCGACAGCACCTCGGTGAACCTCTTCAAGCTGCTCGGCGCGGCGGTGCGGGCGCGCCCCGGACGGCGTGTCATCCTCAGCCACCGGAGCAACTTCCCCGCTGACCTCTACGTCGCCCAGGGCCTCTGCGAGCTGCTTGGCGGCGCCTGCGAGCTCCGCACCGTGGCGCCGGGCGAGCTGGCGGCGGCCCTCGACGAGGACGTCGCGGTGCTGATGGTCACCCACGTCGACTACGCGACCGGCGAGGTGCAGGACATGGCCGCGCTCAGCGCCGCCGCCCGCGACCGCGGCGCGCTGAGCCTGTGGGACCTCAGCCACAGCGCCGGCGCACTCCCCGTCGACCTCGCCGGCAGCGGCGCCGACCTCGCCGTGGGATGCGGCTACAAGTACCTCAACGGCGGCCCCGGGGCGCCCGCCTTCCTGTACGTCCCCCGCCGCCTCCAGGAGACGATCCGCTCGCCGCTGCGCGGCTGGATGGGCCACGCCGAGCCCTTCGCCTTCGAGCCCGGCCACCGCCATGCCGCGGGGATCGAGGGCTTCCTCTGCGGCACCCCGCCGATCCTGGGGATGGCCGCGCTCGAGGCGGCGCTCGAGCTCTGGTCCGAGGTCGACATCGAGGCGGTGCGCGCCAAGTCGATGCGCCTCGGCGACCTGCTCATCCGCCTCGTCGACGAGCGCTGCCCCGGCCTTGGCCTGAGCGTCGCCTCTCCCCGCGACGCCACCCGCCGCGGCTCCCAGGTCTCGCTGCGCCACCCCAGGGGCTACGGCGTCGTCCGCGCCCTGATCGACCGCGGCGTCATCGGCGACTTCCGCACCCCCGACATCGTCCGCCTCGGCCTCGCCCCCCTCTACGTCCGTCACGTCGACATCTGGGACGCCGTCGACGCGCTGGTGGACGTCCTCACCTCCGGCGCCCACGAGCGCCCCGAGTACGCCGTGCGAGCGGCGGTCACCTAGACCAGTCGGACAATCGGCAGGGCGGCGAGGGTGGTGTCGGGCATCATCTCGGGCGTGTATCGGGAGCCGTATGGGAGCCTCGCCCGCGATCCCGGGGTGGCGGTGCGGCGGTGTGCGTACGGGGCGGGGCCGGATCGGTGGGCGGATCTGCGGGTGCCGGAGGGGGAGGCGCCGCATCCGGTCGCGGTGCTGGTGCACGGGGGGTTCTGGCGGATGCCGTGGGGGGCGGACCTGATGCACGCGCTCGCCGGCGACCTCCACCGGCGGGGCTGGGCGACGTGGAACCTCGAGTACCGGCGGCTCGGGGCGCCGGGAGGCGGGTGGCCGGGGACGTTCGAGGACGCCGCGGCGGGGATGGACGCGATCGCGGCGGTGGACGCCGGGCTCGACCTGGGGCGGGTGGTCGCCGTCGGGCACTCGGCGGGCGGGCAGCTGTCGCTCTGGCTGGCGACGCGGTCGGGGCTGCCCGCGGGGGCGCCGGGGGCGGGCCCGGCGGTGGTCCCGAGCGCGGTGGTGGCGCTCGCCGCGGTGTCCGACCTGGCCGCCTCGTCGCGCCTCGGGCTGGACGGGGACGCGGCCGCCGAGCTCGTCGGGGGACCGCCGGACCGGGTGCCGGAGCGGTACGCCGTCGCCTCGCCGCGGGAGCGGCTGCCGCTGGGGGTGCCGGTGCTGCTGGTCCACGGCGACGCCGACGACCGGGTCCCCGTCGCCATGAGCCGCGAGTACGCCGGAGCGGCGCGGGCGGCGGGGGACGATGTCGACCTGGAGGTGGTCCCCGGCAGCGGGCATCCCGAGCTGATCGACCCCCGCAGCGGGGCGTGGGAGGTGGTGAGGAGATGGCTGGGTGGACCTCATATCCCAGTCGCGATGTAAACTTTCATCCACCGAAGACTGATGGATTTGTCGAACGGCGACGCCGTCGACGGACGAGGAGGCTCGCCATGCGCGACGGTTTCGCCGGGGTGACGCCAGCGCCGCCGCCGCTGCCCGGCGACCCGCCGGGGGTGCCCGGACCCAAGCCGCCGGAGCTGCCCGACGAGCCGGACCCGACTCCCGAGCCGTCGATCCCCGCCCCCGGCCCGCCGATCCCGGAGCCGATCCCGATCTGATGGGGCCGCGTCGCGGACCCGAGTTGCGGGCGACCTACCGGGTGCAGCTGCGTCCGGGGTTCGGGTTCGACGCCGCCGCGGCGGTGGTGCCGTACCTCGCCCGGCTGGGGATCAGCCACCTCTACGCCTCGCCGATCACCCAGGCCGCGCCGGGCAGCGAGCACGGCTACGACGTCGCCGACCCCACCCGCATCAGCGAGGCGCTCGGGGGCGCCGCCGGGCTCGGCCGGCTCGTCGAGGCGCTCCACCGGGCGGACATGGGCCTGCTCGTCGACATCGTCCCCAACCACATGTCCACCGATCCGGGCGCCAACCCGTGGTGGGCGGACGTGCTCGAGGCGGGGATGGAGAGCCCCTACGCCCCCTTCTTCGACATCGAGTGGGAGCCGCCCTGGCCCGAGCTCCGCCATCGCGTCCTGGTGCCGGTGCTCGGGGACTCCCCCGAGGTGGTGGCGGCTCGCGGCGAGCTGGCGCTCGAGCGCGGCGGCGGCCGGGTGTATGTCGCCCACCACCGGCTCCGCCTGCCCCTCGACCCCGCCACCCTCGTCGAGCTGCTCGAGACCGCGGCGGCGCAGCCGGGAGCCGCGGTGCTCTGCGCATCCGCCCGCCTGGCCGCGGCCGGCCTCGGCCGGGGCGAGCCCGGGCTCGCCGCCCGGCGGCGCTGGTGGGAGGAGCTCGGCGCCACCGTGGCGTCGTCGTCGCGGGCCGCTGCGGCGCTCGACGCCACCCTGCGCCACCTCTCCTCCGACCCCGCCGCGCTCCTCGCCCTCTGCGGCCGGCAGCACTGGCTCATCGCCAGCTGGCGCGACGCCGCCGAGCGGCTCAACCACCGCCGCTTCTTCACCATCACGTCCCTGGTGGGGGTGCGGGTCGAGGATCCGCGGGTCTTCGACGCCGTCCACGGGCTGGTCCGCACCCTGGCGCGCGAGGGCTGCGTCGACGGCCTGCGCATCGACCACATCGACGGCCTGCGCGACCCCGGGCGCTACCTGGAGCGGCTCCGCGACGTGACCGGCGCCGGCTGGGTGGTGGTGGAGAAGATCCTCGAGCGTGGCGAGCGCCTGCCGGCGGCCTGGCGGACCTGCGGCACCACGGGGTACGAGTTCGCCGCGCTGCTCGACGAGATCAGCGTCGACCCCGCCGGCCTCGCCCGGCTCACCGACCTCTGCGCCGGGTTCACCGGGCACACCGAGAGCTGGGCCCACTGCGTCCACCGCGCCCGCCTCGAGGTGCTCCGCGGCGGGCTGCGCGCCGATGTCACCCGGCTGGCGGCCCGGCTTGCACGGGTGGCGGTCGACGCGGGGATCCCCGTGTCCCACGGCTCCGACGAGGTCGGTGAGGTGCTGACCGCGGTGATCGCCGAGCTCGGCGTCTACCGCACCTACGTGGACCCGGTCGGCGGCACCTGCTCGCCGGAGGACGCCGCCCGGGTCGTCGACGCCGTCGACCGGGCGCGGCGGCGGCTGCCGGCGGTCCGCCCCGAGCTCCTGGATGTCCTCTCCGACGCGCTCCGCGGCCGCCGTCCCGGCGAGGGGCTCGAGCTCGCCGCCCGGGTGCAGCAGCTCACCCCGGCGGTGATGGCCAAGGGCAAGGAGGACACCGCCCTCTACCGGTGGCCCCGGCTGCTCGCCCTGAACGAGGTCGGCGGCGACCCGGGCACCTCCGGGCTCGGTGTGGCCGCCTTCCACACCGAGTGCGAGGGCTGGATGCGCGGCGGGGACCGCGGCCTGCGCGCCACCTCGACCCACGACACCAAGCGGAGCGAGGACGTGCGCGCCCGGCTCTGCGTGCTCTCCGAGATCCCCGAGCGCTGGGCCGAGGCGGCGCGCCGCTGGTCGGCGGCGACCGCGCCGCGCCGCTCCCGCCTGGTCGACCCCGACACCGAGTACATCCTGTATCAGACGCTGGTCGGCGCCCATCCCATCGACGCCGGGCGGCTCACCTCGTACATGGAGAAGGCCACCCGCGAGGCCGGGGTGCACACCGGCTGGACCAGCCCGAACGCCGACTACGATGCGGCGGTGCACGACTTCGCCGTCGCGGTGCTCGAGGACAGCGCGGTGATGGACGACGTGGCCGCCTTCGTCGAGCCGGTGGCGGCGGCGGGCCGGCGCCTCTCGCTCGCCTGGACGCTGCTGAAGCTCACCGCGCCCGGGGTGCCCGACGTCTACCAGGGGACCGAGCTCTGGGACCTGAGCCTGGTCGATCCCGACAACCGGCGGCCGGTCGACTTCGACGCCCGGCGGCGGCTGCTCGCCCGGGTCGAGGCCGGCGGCCCCCCGGTGGACGGGATGGAGGACGGCTCCGCCAAGCTGCGGCTGATCCAGCGCGCCCTGGCGGTGCGTCGCGAGCTCCCCGACGCGCTGGCCGCGGGCGCGGCATACCTCCCGCTGCGCAGCGCCGGGCGCCACGCCGGCCGGCTGGTCGGCTTCGCCCGTGGCGAGCCCGCCGCCACCGTGACCGTCGCCGACCGGCGCGGCTGGGAGCCCGCCGGCGGGTGGGGGACGACCACCGTGGCGCTGCCGCCGGGACGGTGGCGCGACCGCCTCGACGGCGGTGGCGACGCCGCGCACGAGGGGGAGGTCGCGGTCCCGGTCCTCCTCGGGGCGCGCTCCGCCGCGCTCCTGGTGCGCGCGTGAGCGACGCCCGGATGCGGCCGCCCCGGGTGTGGGCGCCGCGGGCCCGGCGGATGGAGATCGAGACCGGCGGCGAGAGCCGGGCGCTCGGCCCCGACGGCGGCGGCTGGTGGACCGGCGACCGTCCCCTCGAGCCCGGCACCGGCTACCGGTTCCGCATCGACGGCCACCCCGGGCTGCCGGATCCCCGCTCGCCCCACCAGCCCGAGGGCGTCCACGGGCCGTCGCGCACCGTCGACCACGCCGGCCACGCCTGGGCGGATGCGGGGTGGCGCGGCGCCGAGCTCGGCGACGCGGTGATCTACGAGCTCCACACCGGCACCTTTACCCCCGAGGGCACCTTCGACGCCGCCGCCACCCGGCTCGACCACCTCGTCGACCTCGGCGTGACCGCGGTCGAGATCATGCCGGTCGCCGAGTTCCCCGGCGTGCGGGGCTGGGGCTACGACGGCGTCGACCTCTACGCCCCCCACCACGGCTACGGCGGTCCCGAGGGGCTGCGCCGGCTGGTGGACGCGTGCCACGCCCGCGGCCTCGCCTGCGTGCTCGACGTCGTCTACAACCACCTCGGTCCCGACGGCAACTATCTCGGCGCGTACGGTCCCTACTTCACCGACCGCTACCACACCCCCTGGGGCGACGCCGTCAACCTCGACGACCGGCAGAGCGACGAGGTGCGCGCCTTCGTCGTCGACAACGCCCTGACGTGGCTGCGCGACTACCACCTCGACGGCCTCCGCCTCGACGCCGTCCACGCCATCCTCGACACCTCGGCGGTGCACATCCTCGAGGAGCTCGCCGTCCGGGTCCGCGCCCTGGAGAGCGAGCTCGGACGGCGGATGTGGGTGATCGCCGAGAGCGACCTCAACGACCCGCGGCTGGTGCGCGACCGGGACCGCGGCGGATACGGCCTCGACGCCCAGTGGAGCGACGATCTCCACCACGCGCTCCACGCCGTGCTCACCGGCGAGCGCACCGGCTACTACGCCGACTTCGGCCGGCTCGAGGACGTGGCCACCGCTCTGCGCCGCTCATTCGTCTACGACGGCCGGTACTCGGGGTACCGGCAGCGGCGGCACGGCCGCCCCATCGGCGACCTCGGCGGCCACCGCTTCGTCGTCTGCCTGCAGAACCACGACCAGGTCGGCAACCGCGCCGCCGGCGAGCGCAGCTCGGCGCTGATGAGCCCCGGCCTGCTGCGCGTCGGCGCGGCGATCGTCCTCACCTCGCCCTGCGTGCCGCTGCTCTTCCAGGGCGAGGAATGGGGCGCGAGCACCCCCTTCCTCTACTTCACCGACCACAGCGACCCGATGCTCGCCCGCGCCGTGAGCGAGGGCCGCCGGCGCGAGTTCGCCGCCTTCGGCTGGGACGAGTCCGCGGTGCCCGACCCCCAGGACGAGTCGACATTCCTGCGCTCGAGGCTGGACTGGGACGAGCGCGCCCGCGAGCCCCACGCCTCGCTGCTCGCCTGGTACCGCGAGCTCATCGCCCTGCGCCGGCGGCTGCCCGCGCTGCGCGACGGCGACCTCGGGGCGGTGTGCACCCGGGTCGACGAGGAGCGCCGGTGGCTGGTGATGGAGCGGCGCGGGATCAGCGTCGCCGCCAACATCGGCGGCCGCGCGGTGCGCATCCCTCCGGGTGGCCACGGCTGGGGGGACCTGCTCCTCGCCTCCGCCGGGCCGGTCGCCCGCGAGGACGGGCTGCTGGTGCTCCCGCCGGAGTCGGTGGCGGTGCTCGGTCAGTCGATCTGAAGCGGCTCCTCGGCGGCGCCGGCGGAGGCGGCGGCCTCGCAGGCGCGGCGGAGCAGCGCGAGGCGGGCGTCGCGGTCGGACCCGGCGGCGGCGCGGCCGGCCAGCCAGGTGGCGATCGGGGCGAACTGCCGCGCCCCGGAGCTGCGCGCGGCGGCGCCGGCGAGCTCGAGGATGAGCGCGGCCTCGTCGCGGTCGATGGGCGGCGGCGCGGCGGGGTCGAGGCCGGCGGCGAAGCGGTCGAGCCAGGGGTTCATCGGCGCCGAGCTTAGCTCGGGGCTGTACGCGGCCCCGCCGCGGCGTCAGAATGCCCCGCCGTGGTGAGGCACGCGCCGCCTGCTCCCCGCCCGCGCGCTCTGACCGCCGCGTTTGGTGCGCTGCTGCTGATCGCCGGATGCGGGAGCGCCGGCGCGTCGTCGCCGGCCACGGCCCCGGTCGCCGCCCCCGCCTCGCCCGCGGCGGCGCCGGCCCCGACGCCCTCGCCGACCCCCGACCCCGACGCCGTCGTCGACCCGGCGGTGGTCCAGGTCGAGAACTCCCCCGACGCCCGGCCGCAGCGCGGCCTCTCCGAGGCGGCCGTGCTCTACGAGTACAGCGCCGAGGGCGGGATCTCGCGCTTCAGCGCCCTCTACTTCCATCCCCCCGCGGGCCAGGTGGGCCCGGTGCGCAGCGCCCGCATCGCCACGGTGATCCTCTGCGGCCTCTACGACGGGGTGCTGATGTACTCGGGCGCCTCGACCTACATCGAGCAGCGGCTGCGGACCTCGGGCGATCGCCACTACGACGAGGACGGTGCCGGCGGCGACCTGTTCCGCATCCACACCCGCTATCCGCCGCACAACCTCTACACCGACGGCGCCCACATCGCCGAGCTGCTCCGCCGCGTGGGCGACCCGACCGCGCCCTACAAACTGTGGCCGCGGCTCGCGCCGGGGCTCGCCGCGCCCCCGGGGGGTGTCCCGGTGCGCTCGCTGACGGTGCCGATCTCGCCGTTCGAGGCGCCGGTGTACACCTGGAACCCCGCCGCCGGCGGCTTCCTGCGCACCGAGCCGGGCACGGGGCCGCTCATCGACGGCGGCACCTCGCGGCCGCTGGTCGCGCCCACGGTGGTGGTGATGCAGGTGCCGGTGAAGCCCGCGCCCGAGGTGGTCGACGTCAACGGGGTGATGGGTCTCGACCACACCCTGACGGGCAGCGGGCCTGCCCAGGTGTTCACCGGCGGGATGGTCTACGCGGCGACCTGGCAGCAGGGCACCAAGGGGCCGCCCGCCCTGCTCCTCGCCGGCGGCCTCGCCGCCCCCATCGCCCCCGGCCAGGTGGTGGTCGAGCTGGTGCCGACCGGCAGCCCCGCCCCCGTGCGCTAGGGGGGCTGCAGGGGGGAGTCCCCCCCGCAAGGTGGGCGCGTCAGCGCCCAGAGGAGGGCGGGCTGCAGGGGGGAGTCCCCCGCAAGGTGGGCGCGTCAGCGCCCAGAGGTGGGAGGTCCGAGCCGGCTCAGCGCCTGCGGAAGACCGGCTCCATCAGCCGGCGGACGGCGAAGCGGGGGAGCAGGCGCACCGCGGTGGCCCCGGCGAGGTTGTGCACCCCGGGGATGCAGATGACGTCACCGTGGTCGAAGGCTCTCAGCGCCGCGCCCACCACTCCGTCGGCCGTCATGAAGAGCGGGCCGAGGCGGCCGAAGTCCTCGGCGACGCCGGCGACGTCGCCGAACTCGGTGCGGGTGGGCCCGGGGCAGAGGGCCATGGCGCGCACCCCGGTGCCGCGCAGCTCGGTGGCGACCGCCTCGGTGAGGTGGAGGACGAAGGCCTTGGTCGCGGCGTAGGTCGCCATGTGGGGGAGGGGCTGGAAGGCGGCCGAGCTCGCCAGGTTGATGACCCCGCCGGCGCGGGCGGCGACGCAGCCGGCGAGCGCGGCGCGCATCAGCTGGTGCACCGCGAGCGCGTTGACGGTGATCTCCGCGGCCTCGCGCGCCGGGTCCTGCTCGACGAACCGGCCGCGGGTGCCGAAGCCGGCGTTGTTCACCAGCAGCCAGGGGCCGCCGGAGCCGAGCCGGGCGGCGACCCGCTCGCGCCCCGCGGCGGTCTCCAGGTCGGCGCCGAGCACCCCCACCGGCGCGGCGGAGTCGGGGCGCAGCTCGGTCGCCAGGCGCTGGAGCCGGTCGGTGCGCCGGGCCACCAGGACGAGCTCGTGTCCGCGCCGCGCGAGGTGCCGCGCGAAGCACTCGCCGAGGCCGCTCGAGGCGCCCGTGACCAGGGCCGGGACGGAGGCGGGAACGGGCTGCATTGGCGTGTCCTCTGTTGGCGCGTTTGCGCCGTTTTGTGTGCCTGGGCGGTGAGGCGGCGGCATCGGGAGGCTTTGGTAGGATGACCGGCGCATGCTCTCCGATTACGCGCCGATCCTGGTGTTCCTGGCGATCTGCGTCGCCTTCGGCGGCGGAGTCCAACTCCTCAACGCGGTCGTCGGACCGCGCAAGCCGTCGCCGGAGAAGGAGCTGCCGTACGAGTGCGGGATCATGCCGGTGGAATCGGCGCGGCGCCGCTTCTCGGTGAGCTTCTACGTCACCGCCATGCTCTTCATCATCTTCGACGTGGAATCGGTGTTCCTCTTCCCCTGGGCCACGGTGGTGCGCGACCTGAAGATCTTCGGGCTGGTGGAGATCGGCATCTTCATCTTCACCCTGCTGGCCGCGCTCGTCTATGTCTGGCGCAAAGGGGCGCTGCAGTGGGACTGAGCGAGGCGGGCGACTCGCTGCTGCTCCCGGGAC
Organism: Candidatus Dormiibacterota bacterium; assembly: GCA_036269455.1. Lineage (GTDB taxonomy): Bacteria > Chloroflexota > Dormibacteria > Aeolococcales > Aeolococcaceae > CF-96. The sequence continues at coordinate 16,411 of DATARS010000224.1, forward strand.
TGTATCGGGCGCAGTCGGACAGCCCCGCGCTCCCGCTGCCCCGCACCGGCGCCGCCGAGCGCACCGCGGTGCAGTCGGGGATCGTCACCACCACCGTCGGCAAGGTGATCGCCTGGGGCCGGTACAGCTCGATCTGGCCGGCACTCTTCGGGCTCGCCTGCTGCGCCATCGAGATGATGGCGGTGGGCAACAGCCGGTACGACATGTCCCGCTTCGGCGCCGAGGTGTTCCGCGCCTCGCCACGCCAGGCCGACCTGATGATCGTCGCCGGCCGCGTCTCCCAGAAGATGGCCCCGGTGCTGCGTCAGATCTACGACCAGATGCCCGAGCCAAAGTGGGTGATCAGCATGGGCGCCTGTGCGTCGTGCGGCGGGATGTTCAACAACTACGCGATCGTGCAGGGCGTCGACAAGGTGGTCCCGGTGGACGTCTACCTGCCCGGCTGCCCGCCCCGCCCCGAGGGGCTGCTCGACGCGGTGGTGAAGCTGCAGAAGAAGATCGCCGGCGACCCGCCGGCGTCGCTGCGCGGGTAATCCTCCGGTGACCACAACTCCCGACTCCGCCGCGGCGGCCCGTCCGCTCGCCGGTGCGCGCGCGGCCCAGCTGCTCGCCGCGAAGCTGCCCCAGGCGGTGATCCGCCGCGAGGAGGGGCACGGCGAGGAGACCGTGGTGGTCCGCCGCGAGCACATCGTCGAGGCGTGCGCGCTGCTGCGCGACGATCCCGAGGCGCTCTACACGATGCCGCTGTACGTCACCGCGGTCGACTTTCCGGATCGCGAGCCGCAGACGCCGCGCTACGACGTCGTCTACCAGCTCCGCTCCCTGCTCTTCAACGACGTCTGCCGGCTGGTGGTGCAGGTCACCGAGGACGACCCCAGCGTGCCGACGCTCGAGGGCGAGTTCTGCGGCATGGACTGGCACGAGCGCGAGTGCTACGACCTGCTCGGCATCCGGTTCACCGGTCACCACGACCTGCGCCGGATCCTCCTCCCCGACGACTGGGAGGGTCACCCCCTGCGCAGGGACTACGTTTCCTTCGGCGAGCCGGTCGCCTTCACCCACAACATCGAATGGGCGCTGCCCGCGGCGGAGCGGCCGCCGGGCATGCCCGGGACCTCGCGCTGATGGCGGCGGTCCTGCCGCCCCCGGGTGGCATGCCCGGCGGTGACGACCCGTACGCCGAGGGACGGCGCCGGCTCGGTGTCCCCGCCGACCTCGACGCCGTCGAGCTCACGGAGATCGGCGAGGACACCATGGAGCTGAACATGGGTCCCCAGCACCCCTCCACCCACGGGGTGCTGCGGCTGGTCCTCGACCTCGACGGCGAGGTGGTGCGCGCCTGCCGGCCCGACATCGGCTTCCTCCACACCGGCTTCGAGAAGGACTTCGAGCGCCACAGCTACCAGCAGTGCATCCCCTACAGCGACCGCATGGACTACCTGGCGCCGCTGATCAACAACCTCGGCTTCTCGCTCGCCGCGGAGAAGCTGCTGGGGGTCTAGGTGCCCCCGCGGGGCCAGTACCTGCGGGTGATCATGTGCGAGCTGGCGCGGATCGGCAGCCACCTGGTCTGGTTCGGCACCCACGCCCTCGACATG
>DATARS010000225.1:0-20373 GCA_036269455.1 Candidatus Dormiibacterota bacterium
CACCCCCTGCAGCGCCAGGGCGATGCTCGCGCAGAGGCCCTCGGGGGTCCGCGCCAGCTGCTCCCAGATGAAGCGCGGCGACTCCGCGGCCCAGAGGGTGACCGTGGTGTCCCCGGCGCCGAAGCCGCGGTCGACCGAGAGCGGCTCCCAGGGCGAGGCCTCGAGCAGCTCTGCGAAGCAGGCGCCGACCTTGCCGGGCTGGCCGTGGGCGGAGCGGTCCTCGATCTGGGGGCGGCCGCCGCCGATGTTGCGCACCACCAGCTGCAGCGTCCGACCGATGGCGAGGTTGGCCCGGTTGCCCTGGCCCAGGCAGTTGCCCCGGGCGTTCATCCCCGCCCGCTCGGTGAGCGGCCCGCTGGCGACGATCAGCGGCCCCGCCGGGTGGGTGGTGGCGAGCAGCCCGTGCATGGTGAAGCTCTCGACGCAGGCCGCCTCGACCGCGGCCAGGGCGAAGGGCAGGTGCTCGGGGCGGCAGCCCGCCATCACCGCGTTGATGGCGACCTTCTCGACGGTGGCGGCGCCACCGTAGGGCGGGACCACCCCGACCACCTCCTGGGAGTCACGGCGGGTGCCCTCGAGCATGGCGACGACCCGCTCGGGGGTTGGCGGCACCACCGGGAGCCCGTCGGTGAGGCCGCGATCGTGGAGCGCCTCGAAGGGGTCCTCGTGGGCGCCGAGGACGAGCGGGCGGGAGCGCAGCCGGCCCTGGGCGCGGGCGGCGCGGACCGCCAATGTGGCGGCGATGAGCGGATCGCGGGTCCGGCTGGCGCACCCCGGGCGGTGGGCGGGCAGCCCGTCGAGGCGGAGCGTCACCCCCGCCTCGGCGGCGAGCTCGGCGAGCCGGTCGCGGGCGAGCCCCTCGACCCGGCCGCGCTCCTCGCCGCCGTCGAGGAGGACGACCGCGGGCACCGCGTCGAGGTCGAGGCGGTCGCTCAGAGCGAGCTCCTCGTCGAGCTCGACCCGGGCGCCGAGCCCGAGGCGCTCCCAGAGCGCGGAGGTGTCGCCGCCGTCGGACTGGGAGACGATCCGCAGCGGCGCCCCGCTCACGGCGGCGGCGTCGAGGGCGGGCAGGAGCTCGACGCAGACCGGGCAGTCGTGCTTGATGATCGCGACGAGCTCTCGGGCCATCCCGGGATTATGGTCCGGCCGGCCCCGCCGGGCGACCTCAGCGCAGCAGGGTCCCGCCGTCGACGGGGAGCACGGCGCCGGTCACGTGGCGGGCGGCGTCGGAGCAGAGCCAGACCACCGCCGCGCTGAGGTCCTCGGGCTCGAGCAGGTCGACCGGCAGCGCCGCGCTCAGGCTGCTCGCGAGGTGCGGGTCGGCGGCCATCCGCTCGTGGAGCTGCATAGTGCTGCCCATGGGCGTGCGCACCCCGCCCGGCAGGATGCAGTTCACCCGGACGCGGTGGGGGGCGAGCTCGAGGGCGAGCGAGCGGGCGAGGCCGACGCAGCCGTGCTTGGCCGCGGCGTAGTGGGCCATCCCCGCCAGCCCCTTGGCCGACGCGGTCGAGCCGGTGATCACGATGGCGCCGCCCCGGCCGCCGGCGAGCATCGCCGGGATCGCCGCCCGGCAGCTCCGCCAGACCCCGCCGAGGTCGACGCCGAGCACCTCGTCCCACTGGGCGTCGGTGAGCTCCCAGGCGCACCCGTAGCTGATCACCCCAGCGTTGGCGACGAGGACGTCGAGCCGGCCGAAGCGGTCCACGGCGTCCTCGACCAGGCCGGCGACGGCGGCGCCGTCGCGGACGTCGACGGCCCGGCCGAGGCAGCCGCTGCCCTCCGCCTCCACGAGCGCGGCCGTCTCGGCCAGCTCCTCGGCGGTGCCCAGGGGATAGGGCACGGTGGCGAGCGGGGCGGCGAGGTCGCAGAGCACCAGGTCGGCGCCGGCGCGGGCGAGGGCGACCGCGTGGGCGCGGCCCTGCCCCCGCGCCGCACCGGTCACCAGAGCGACCTGTCCCGCCAACGTGCCCACTCCTGAGACGATACGGGCATTCGCACAGGTCAGCGCTCAGAAGGAGAACCTCGCCATGCCAGCGCCCTCGTACGTCCACGGAGCTTCCCCGGTGCCGCTGCTGGGGGAGACGATCGGCGAGAACCTGCGCCGCACCGTGCAGCGGTTCGCCGGCCGTGAGGCGCTGGTGGTGCGCCAGCAGGGCTATCGGGCGACCTACGGCGAGCTCTGGGAGCAGGTTGGCCAGGCGGCCCGGGGGCTGATGGCCCGCGGCATCGGCCGCGGCGACCGCGTCGGCATCTGGTCGCCCAACCGCAGCGAGTGGGTGGTGGTCCAGTACGCCACCGCGCGGATCGGCGCCATCCTCGTGAACATCAACCCCGCCTACCGCACCGCCGAGCTCGAGTACGCGCTCAACCAGTCGGGGGTGAGCTTCCTCATCCTCGCCCGCGCCTTCCGCCAGACCGACTACGTGGGGATGCTCGGCGAGGTCCGCGGCCGCTGTCCGGGGCTGCGCGAGGCGCTGGTCCTCGAGGACGGCTGGGAGGCGCTGCTTCGCGACTCCGAGCGGGTCTCCGAGGAGGAGCTGGCCGAGCGCGAGAGCGTGCTCCAGTTCGACGATGCGATCAACATCCAGTACACCTCGGGCACCACCGGGTTCCCCAAGGGCGCGACCCTGTCGCACCACAGCATCCTCAACAACGGCTACTTCATCGGCGAGGCGCTGCGGTACACGGAGGCCGACCGGGTCTGCATCCCGGTGCCCTTCTACCACTGCTTCGGCATGGTCCTCGGCAACCTCGCCTGCACCACCCACGGCAGCGTGATGGTGATCCCCGGCGAGGCCTACGACCCCGAGGCGGTGATGGAGACCGTCCAGGCCGAGCGCTGCACCTCCCTGTACGGCGTCCCCACCATGTTCATCGGCGAGCTCGACCACCCCCGGTTCAGGGAGTTCGACTTCTCCTCCCTGCGCACCGGGATCATGGCCGGCTCGCCCTGCCCGGTCGAGGTGATGAAGCGCGTCCAGTCGTCGATGTGCATGACCGAGGTGACCATCGCCTACGGCATGACCGAGACCTCGCCGGTCTCGACCCAGAGCTCGACCGACGACCCCCTCGACAAGCGGGTCGCCACCGTCGGCCGCATCCATCCCCACGTCGAGATCAAGGTGGTCCACCCCGAGACCGGGGCGGTCGTTCCCCGGGGCGAGCGCGGCGAGCTCTGCACCCGCGGCTACAACGTGATGCTCGGCTACTGGAACAACGAGGACGCCACCCGCACCGCGATCGACCCCGGCCGCTGGATGCACACCGGCGACCTCGCCGTGATGGACGACGAGGGCTACCTCAACATCGTCGGCCGGATCAAGGACATGATCATCCGCGGCGGCGAGAACGTCTATCCGCGGGAGATCGAGGAGTTCCTCTACGGCCACCACGCGGTCGCCGACGTCCAGGTGATCGGCGTCCCCAGCGAGCGCTACGGCGAGGAGGTGATGGCCTGGGTGAAGCTCCGCGAGGGCGCCCAGGTCACCGGCGACGAGCTCACCGAGCACTGCCGCGGGAAGATCGCCAGCTTCAAGATCCCCCGCTACTGGAAGTTCGTCGACGAGTTCCCGATGACCGTCACCGGCAAGATCCAGAAGTTCAAGATGCGCGACGCCGCCGTCGAGGAGCTCGGCCTCCAGACCGCCGCGGGTGTCCGCACGGCCTGATTGGTCGGCCGAGCACCGGGGACCGCGGTTGCACAGGGCAGCCGCGGGCCCCTCGCCAACTCGGATTCGGGTCCCTGCCCAGTCCCTGCCCAGGGCATGCGCAATCGGCTGCAGCGGCCCGTGCCCAGGGCACGCTGCCGGGACTGTGGGTGCGAGGCCTGGGGATGAGTGGAAAAACCTGTGGAATCAGTGGGTGAGTGGCAGTCCGCTGTCGTGGATTTCCGCGCCGGGCGGGGTGATCATTGGGAGACGGTGAAGGGCCCGTGAAGGGGAGGGGGGTGGTGTGGGTGAGCACATGTCGGGTGAGGACACCCTGCTGGAGCTGGAGATCGGCGCTGTCCACGACCGTCGCTGGCGCGCCGATGTCGACGTCGCCCTGCCCGGCTATGCCGCCCTGCGGCGCAGCATCGACGAGCTTGGACTGATCCGTCCGCTGCTGGTCCGGCCCCGCCCCGAGGGCGGCTACGAGCTCGTCCGCGGGGCCCGGCGGCTGCGTGCCCTGCGCGACCTCGGGGCGACCCGGGTCACCGCGGTGGTCCGCGAGCTCGGCGACCGCGAGGCGCTCGTGGGCGGCGCCTGGCCGGCGCTGCTCCGCACCGGATGCTCCGAGGCGGAGGCAGCCCAGCTCCGCGCCGAGCTCGTCGGCACCGGGTGCTCGGCGTCCGAGGCGGCGGCGCTCACCGCGGTGCTCGTCCCCGAGCCCGCGCCCGCGCCGCCGCCCGCGCCCGCCCCGCCGTCGGCGCAGCTCCCCGGCCGCCCCGCCTGGGCCTGGACCCCGGCCGCGACCTAGGCTCGGCCCTCGCTGTCGCTGCCGGGCGGGATCTCGGGCTCGGCCGCGACGGGCGCCGGCTCGGGAGCCGCCGTGGCGGCCGCCCGGGTGCGCCGCGGGGTGGTGGCCTTGCCCGCGACCTCAACCTGGCGCTGGCGGCGCCGGCGCGGGGCGGCCTCGGCGGAGGAGCGGCGGGCCTCGTACTCCTCCGCGCCGACCGCGCCGCTGTCGCGCAGGGCCACGAGCTCGTCGAGCCCGCCGGGGAGCGGCGCGCGCTGGGCGCGGGCGTGGTCGATCAGCGCCAGCAGCCGGTCGCGCGAGGCGACCACGGCGTTGCCGGCGATGGGCAGCCGCTGCCAGCGCCCGCTCGGGGTGCCCACGGTGAGGGCGTCGGACCCGTGGAAGGCCACGTCGCTGATCTCGGCGAGGTACACGACCAGCTGCGACTCCGCGCCGGCGCCCTTCGTGTAGATCAGCCGGTGGGTGGTGACGGTGAGCTCGCGGTCGCCCGCGGGGCGGCTGGCGCCCGCGACCAGGAACTCGTCGTCACGCAGCCGCAGCCCTCCGGGGAGCGGCACCGCCTCGGCGTGGATCGGCACCGGGCAGGTGGTCGCCGCCACCGCATAGGCCGCCTCGCGCCGGGCCCGGCGCTCCGCCTCGCGGGAGGCGTCGAGGATGTTCTGCTGCCGTGCGTGCTCCCGCGCGTCCATGTCCGGGACGCCGACCTGCTGGAGGCGCTGCTTGAGGCCGAGCCCCCGCCGGGCGGACTCGGCCTGCTGCCGCTCCGGGCCGGGGTGATGACCGGTCTGCAGGCGGATCTCCTCGCTGATGCCGACGCGCTTGAGCCGCTCGCTCAGCCCGGCCGCAGGCTCGGTCCTCGCCGCCGGCTCCGGCTCCGGCTCGACGTCGTCCGGCCAGAACAGGCTCGCCAGCGCCGACCTCAGCCCCATCTCCCACCCTCCACGATTCCACCGCTCCCACCATCGCCGTATCGCGTCGCCAGCGCCGCCGGAACCCGCAGGGCGCGGGGGGCGAGGGCCAGCGGGATCAGGTTCTCGAGCGGCCCGGTCTCGGGCCGCCGGACACACTCCGGATCGGGGTCGTCGAGCGCCAGCCCGGCGAAGTGCTTCACCGCCATGCATCCGCCATGGCAGCTCGCGTAGGCGCCGCAGCTCTCGCAGCCGCCGCCGGCCTGCTCGCCGCGCAGCCGGTCGAAGAGCGGCGAGTCGCGCCAGATCTCCTCGAAGGGCCGGGTGCGCACGTTGCCGGCGCGGAACTCCTCGACGAGCACGAAGGGGCAGGCGAAGACATCGCCACGGGGGTCGACGCAGCAGACGATGCGCCCGGCGCCGCACATGTTCAGCCCGTCGAGGGGCTCGCCGAGCGCCGACAGGTGGAAGAAGGAGTCGCCGGTGAGCACGTCGGGGTGGGCGCGCAGCCAGGCGTAGAGGGTCCGGTTCTGCGCCTGGGTGAGACGGAGCTGCTCCCAGACGTGGAGGCCGCGCCCCGAGGGGCGCAGCCGGGTCACCCGCAGCTGGGCGCCGTAGCCGGTGGCGAGGTCGTGCAGCCGGTCGAGGTCGTCGACGGTGCGCCGGGTCACGACGTGGTTGAGCTTGAAGGGGAAGCCCTCGGCGGCGAGCAGGTCCATGGCGTTGCGGGCGTGGGCGTACGAGCCCTCACCGCGGATGGCGTCGTTGACCGGGGCGTCGACGCCGTCGAGGCTGATCTGCACGTCGAGGTAGTCGCCCGACGCGATCCAGCGCGCCGTCGAGGTGTCCATGCGGCTGCCGTTGGTGCTGAACTTCACCCCCACGCCGCTCTCGACCGCGTGCTCCATCAGCCGCCGGAAGTCGGGCCGCACCATCGGCTCGCCTCCGCCGACATTGATGTAGAAGACGCGCATCCGGGCCCAGTCGTCGATGAGCCGCAGCGCCTCCTCGGTGGTGAGCTCGTCGTCGGCCCTCCGCCCCGAGGAGCTGAGGCAGTGGACGCACTGCAGGTTGCAGGCGTAGGTGATCTCCCAGGTGAGGCAGATGGGCGCGTTCAGCCCCCTGCTCAGCGCCTCATACCGCATCGAGGACCCCCCGGCGGCGCAGCCCTTCGAGCAGGGTGAGCATGCGCGGCACCGACCCCGCCTCGAGCGCGCCGTCCGCCACCAGCGAGTCGGCGATCTCGCCGACCTCGCGAGTGCCGTCGGAACGGAGGAAGGAGTCGAGCGGCGGCTGGACGAAGAAGAGGCGGCGCTCGTCGTAGGTGTAGACGAGCGCTCCGAAGGGCTCGTCGCGCAACGCGGCGGTGGCGGCCAGGCGGACGCGGTCGCTCCGGGTCAACGCCTCAGTACACGCCGCACATGCCGTCGATCGTGATCTCGCGGATCAGCAGCTCCTCGAGCTCGAGGTCGACCTCGTCGGGCTCGGTGGGGGGCGACGCCGAGTCGAGGACGGCCACCTCGTCGGCGGAGTCCGGCGGCAGCTGGGTGAGCTCCTGCATGTCGTCGCCCCCAATCACGGATGCTCGCGTGCGCCGGGCCAAGCTATCAGCGGTCCGAGATTGCTGTCAATCAGCTCAGCCCGACCAAGTCTGTCAGGGCGGCGGCGAGCTCGCCCACCCCGGAGACCTGGATGTAGCGGCCGCCGCCGCGGCGGGCGAGCGCGGTGCCGGCGCGCACCGAGTCCGCCTCGCCGCTGGTGCCGAGCACGTGCACCCGGTCCAGGCCGCCGAGCGCCCCCAGCGGGTCGCCGCCGGCGGTGGCGAGGCAGTCGCTGAGCAGCAGCGCGGCGCGCTCGTCGGCCTCGGCGCGGGCCAGCTGGCGGGCGGCGGCGCGGAGCGCGAGGGCGAGGTCGGTGCTCCCCCGGGCGCGCACCGCGAGCACGTCCTCGACCACCCGTCCGGGCGGGCGCCGGCCCCCCTGGGGACGCAGCACCACGACGTCGCGGTGGAAGGCGACGACGCTGCAGTCGATGCGGTCGCCGGCGGCGAGCACCACCGCCGCGGCGGCGGTCGCCGCCATCGCGACCGCCGGCCCGCGCATCGACCCGCTGTGGTCGAGGATCAGGCAGAGTGCCCGCCGGGGACCCGCCCATCCGCGCACCACCACCTCGTCGGCGCGGTGGGGGAGCCGTCCGTCCCCCCGCTCGAGGGTGCGGTCGAGGTCGAGGTCGCCCTCGAGGCGGCCGGGATGCGGGACCAGCCGGCGCATGCCCCGGCGGGTCGGGCGCCCGGCCCGGCCGAGGCGGACGAAGACCCGCGCCGCCAGCCGGCGCGCCCGGCGGCGCAGCTCGGCGTCGGTGGCGGTGGCGAGGTCGGAGAGCAGCGCTGCCGCCGCGTCCGGGTCGCGGGCGAGGAGCCGCTCGAGGGCCGCCTCGTCGAGCTCGCCGAGGCCCGGCGAGACCTCGCCGAAGTCGGGGTTGGCCGCCTCCAGCTCGCGCCGACTCAGGGTGCGGCGGCTGCTCTCGCGGAGCGCGGCGCGGGCCTCGGCGCCCTCGAGGACGCGGCCGTGGCTCGGCGCCGGCCCGTGCCGCGACGGCTGCCGGGGCGGCGGGGCTCCTGAGGGCTCCTCGTCGCCCTCGTCGCTCGCCGCCTCTGCGGCGAGGAGCCGGTCCAGGATCTCGGTCACCACCTCCTCGGGGGTGCGGTCCACCCCCTCCTCGATGCGGATCCGGCCGCTGAAGGCGGCGAGGGCGGCGTCGAGCAGGGTCTCGCGCCCGGCGCGCTCCTCGCCGCGCAGCGCGCAGAGGCCGCGGGCGACGTGGACCATGTCGATGGGGCCGCGCACCGAGGCGCCGGTGCGGACGTCGGCGTGTCCGCGGGTCGCCCGGCCGAGGGCGACGGCGAGGTGGACGAGGCGGCCCGAGCAGCCGGTGACCCGCTCGGTGATGGTCCGCTCGCCGGCCTCGTCCTGGTAGTCGACGGAGATCCGGCACATGCGGTCGTAGATCGCCTGGCCGATCCGGGCCGTGCCCACGGCGTCGAAGGGGTTCATCGCGGCGATCAGCCGGAAGCCGGGGTCGGCGCGCACCCGCCCCATCCGGCTGACGTGGATCTCGCCCTCGGCGAGGGCGGTGATGAGCACGTTGAGGGTCTCCTCGGGGACCCGGTTCATCTCCTCGAGGTAGAGGAGCATGCCCTCGCGCATCGCCGTGAGCAGCGGGCCCTCGACGAAGCTCTCCGGCCGGTAGCCGGTCTGGAGGACCGCCGCGGGGTCGTGGTATCCCACCACCCGCGCCGGGGTCAGCTCGGCGTTGCCCTCGACGAAGACGACGCCGACCCCGGTCTCCTCGGCGATCACCCGGAGGAGCGTCGACTTCCCCGTCCCCGGCGGCCCCTCGAGCACGACGTGCCGCCCCGAGGCGAGCGCCACCGCGAGCACCTCCGCCTCACGGCGCAGCCCGACGATGTCGCGGGCGATGCGCTCGAGGAGATGGGACGTGTTCTGGCCCTCTGCGCGGACGCGCAGAACGGAGGGGGCCTCCCCCAGGCCATCAGCTCCTTCGTCGCTGACAGCCTTCCCCCTGGCGCTCACTGGCCGTGAACGATCACGCCACGGATGTTGCGGCCGTCGCGCAGGTCCTGGTAGCCCTGGTTGATGTCGTCGAGCGAGTAGGTGGTGGTGCAGAGCTCGTCGAGCTTCACCTGCCCGGCCCGATAGAGCTCGAGCATCCTGCTGATGTCGTACATCGGGTTCGACGAGCCGAACATCGTCCCCTGCACCGTCTTCTGGAAGAGGGTGAGCATGGTGCCGGAGAGCTGGATCGTCTTCTCGGCGATCGGCCCCAGGCCGGTGATCGTCAGCGAGCCGCCCTTGCGGATGACGTTGAAGGCGTTCTCGACCACGACCGAGTCGACCACCCCGACGGTGATGATCGAGCTGTCGGCGCCCACCCCGCGGGTGAGCTGGAGGACCAGGTCCTGCGCCTCCTCGGCGGTGGCGACGCTGTGGGTGGCGCCCATCTCCTCGGCCTTCTCGCGCTTGAAGGCGAGCGGGTCGACGGCGACGACGTTGGTGGCGCCGGCGTGGCGCGCGCCCTGCACCGCGTTGATGCCGACGCCGCCGATGCCGTAGATCACCACGGTGTCACCGGGACCGACCTTCGCCGCGTAGACGCTCGATCCCCAGCCGGTCGGCACCCCGCAGCCAACCAGGACGGCGCGCTCGAGGGGCAGGTCGTCGTCGACCCGGACCACCGAGTACTCGGAGACGACGCTGCGCTCGGCGAAGCTGCCGAGCATGCACATCGAGCCCACGTCCTGGCCGCGGCCGTGGAAGCGGAAGGCGCCGCTCGGGAGCGAACCCTGGAGCAGGGTGGCGCCCGCGTCGCAGAGGTTGGACCGGCCGGTGGAGCACCAGCGGCAGGTGCCGCAGACGGGGAGGAAGCTGCAGACCACATGGTCGCCGGGGGCGACCCGGGTGACCCCCGGCCCCACCTCCTCCACGATCCCCGCGCCCTCGTGGCCGCCGACCAGCGGCAGCCGTGCGGGCAGGTCGCCGGTGAGCAGGTGCTCATCGGAGTGACAGAGCCCTGCCGCCACCCAGCGGATCAGCAGCTCGCGCTCACCGGGCGGATCGAGCTCGAGCTCGCCGACCTCCCAGTGCGCTCCCGGTCCCGTGTCCCAGCAGACGGCGGCACGTGTCTTCATCGCCGGTCACTCTAGCGCCTGCGCCAATCGCGCCGGCTCACTCGTATCTGCTGCCGCCGAGGTCGATCCAGCCCCCCTCGTGGCGGCCGGTGGCGTGGTGGGTGTAGTGGATGACCGGGTGCCCCGGATCGGGCTCGAACTGGCCGTGGATGAGGACCACGATCCCCGGCCTGGCGGGCACCCGTCCGGCGAGGCCGAGGTTGTGGTCGATCTCGACCTCGGTGCCGTCGACGGTCACGTCGAAGCGCTGATGGACGCCGTCACCGCGGTCGGGCGAATCGGCCAGCAGCCGGGTCACCGTGGCCCGCACCGTGACCTCCGCGGGGCGGGCGTCCCGCAGCGCCCCGTCGAAGGCGGCGTTGTCCGGCTGGTCGCCGCCGCCACACCCGGAGAGCACGAGGGTGCCGACGGCGAGCGCCGCCACGACCGACCGGGCGGATGACGAGCGGGTGACGGAGGGTTTGGCGCCGGCCCTCGCGTGCCATGATCGAGGCACCGGCGGCGCGGGAGCTCCACGCGAAGGCGATCGGCCTGCCCCCGGAGCTGGGGCGCCGCAATGGCCATCCTCATGTGCCGGCCCGATCACTACGGGGTCGAGTACGAGATCAATCCCTGGATGCACGTCGGCACCGAGGTCGACGGCGGCATGGCGCTGGCCCAGTGGTCGGCGCTCCACACCGCCTACACCCTCCTCGGTGAGGAGGTCATCCTCGTCGACCAGCAGCCGGGGCTGCCCGACATGGTCTTCACCGCGAACGCCGCGGTGGTCCACGCCGGCGAGGCGGTGCTCAGCCGCTTCCGCCATCCCGAGCGTCAGGGCGAGGAGCCGTACTGGCAGCGCGCGCTCGAGCGCCTGGGCATCACCGTCCACCGCCTGCCCGACGAGGTCGCCTTCGAGGGCGCCGGCGACGCCCTCTTCGTGGGCGAGCGGCTCTTCTGCGGTCACGGCTTCCGCACCGACCTCGAGTCGCACCCCCTGGTGTCGCGGCTGCTCGACGTCGAGGTGGTGTCGCTCCGCCTCGTCGATCCCCGCTTCTATCACCTCGACACCTGCTTCTGCCCGCTCAACGAGAGCACCGTGCTCTTCGCCCCGGCCGCCTTCGACGCTGCGTCGCAGCAGCTGGTGCGCCACATCGTGCCCCACGTCATCGAGGTGCCCGTCGAGGTCGCGGCCGGCTTCGCCTGCAACGCCATCCGCCTCGGCGACCGGGTGATCTCCTCGCTCGCCGCTGAGCGCCTGGAGGAGCCGCTCCACCACGCCGGCTTCGACACCGTCGCCCTGCCGATGTCCGAGTTCATGAAGTCCGGCGGCGGCGTTCGCTGCCTGTCGCTCCCCGTGGACCTGGCCGAGCTGGATCCGGCGGCCTGATGCACGGCTCGCTGCGCTGACGCGCAGCTTCAGCGCGGGCGGCTGCTGGGAGGCGGCCGGCGGCGCGGCCGTGCGGCGACGGGAGGCGGCTCGGGCGACTCGGCGTCGACCGCACCACCCAGCTGCTCGATGACCGCGGCGGTGCTGAGGGTGGCGTCGCGCATCACCGTCGACACCAGCTCGCCGATGCTGCGCAGCTGGCGGCTCACCTCGGCCGTGCGCTCCTGCAGCACCAGCAGCCGGGCGAGCAGCTCGGCGTCGCCGTCGGCGGGGGCACCGCGTCCGCCCTTCTCGGCGCGCGGCGCGGAGCGGGTCGCCTTGGGTGGCTTGCGCGAGGTGGTGCCGGCCTTGGCGGCCTTCTTCTTGCCCATCGCGGTCAACAGTAGCCCGTGCGCGGGTCGCTGCGTCACTCCTGGTGGATGAGCGAGGTGATCACGTTGCGGTATCGCAGGGTGTCGGTGTACAGCCCGTGGCGGGCGATGCTCGCGTCGCCCTGGTAGTAGGCGGCGAGCGCGGCCTGGGCGTCGCCGCCGTGGATGGTCAGCAGGTGGCGGAGCAGCATGCAGCCGGCGATGACGTTGTCCTCGGCCACCTGGAGGTCGAGCGGACGCGGCGAGAGGTAGCGGGAGATCCAGTCGCCGGTGTACGGCTCGACCTGCATGATCCCGATGGCGCCGGTCGGCGAGACCGCGTTCTGCTGCCAGCCGCTCTCCATCCAGGCGACGGCGCGGACGAGCTTGGCGTCGACCCCCTGCTGGGCGGCGATGCGGGTGAGCAGCGAGTTGACGCGGCTGAGCCGGCCGGGGATCTGCAGGGTCGTCCCGTAGCGCAGCGGCGAGTGCACGCCCATGCTGTTGGTGCGGGCGAGGGTGGCGAGGTCGACCCCGAAGTGGCGGGCGATCAGCGCCAGGTAGTCGCCCCGCTGCACGGTGTACGGCTCGACATCGGGGGTGCCGGCGGTGTATCCGGGCAGTCCCGCCGAGGTGTCGGGGATGCTGAGCAGCTGCCCGATGCGGATCCGGTCGGGGTCACTGATCCGGTTGGCCTGGGCGAGCGCGGTGACCGTCGTGCCGTGGCGAGCGGCGATCGAGGTCAGGGTGTCGCCCGGCCGGACGACGTAGCTGGTCGCGGCCACGACCGTCGGGACTGCGGCCGCGGTGGCGCCGATCGCGGCGGCTGCGAGGCGTGAACGCGAGTGCATGCGGGGCTCCTGGAGTGAGACGTGGAGTGAAACGTGGGAACCGCACCGCAATGGGCGGACTCGCAGGGTAGGGATGTGGCACCAGAAGGTCAAGGAGTGGCGGCGCGGTTGTTGCCAGAACGCGACGTTCCCCACCCGCGGCGGCCGATGGTACGCTCGTTCCGATGACCACTCCGCCCCGCCGCGTCAGCGTCCCCGCCGGGGTCCTCGCCGGGCTCTGCGGCGCTGTCCTGGGGCTGCTGACCTTCGCCACCGCCGCCGCCCTGTGGCGCGCCGGGCATGGCGAGGCCGCCACGATCCTCTCCGAGACCATGTTCGTCACCGCGCTCGCCTCGGTGGCGGCGGTCGCCCTGCTCGCCCAGCCCGCCCGCCAGCGGCGCGCCCGGGTGCCGGTGGGCCGCCCGCTGCCCCGCACCTGGTGGCCGCCGGCCGACGACCCCCTGCCCGCCCTCGCCGTGTGCCTTGGAGGACCCGTCGCCGCGGGCGCCATCGCCGCGGCGCTGCTGTTCCGCTGACCCCGCCCCGCGGGGCGCACGTTTTCCCCGCGGCATGAGTTGTTCTCGTTACGGGCCGGCGCGACTCCCGCAGCCCCCGAACTCCACCGACGAAGTGAAGAACCGATCCCGCCACCGCTCCACCCCTGCATTCGACGCCGTCATCTGGGACTACGACGGGACCCTGGTGGACACCCGCGGAGCCGACGAGGCGGCGGTCGCCGAGCTGGTCGCCCGCGACCCCGCCGCGGCCGCCGGCGCCGAGCTCTTCTGGGCCGCCGAGGGGCGTCCCATCCTCGAGCGCCTCGAGCTCGCGTGGCCGGGGCGCGCCGACGAGGTGCTGCCCCTCTTCGACCGGCGCATCAGCCCGGTCACCTTCCGGGGCATCCCCCGGGTGCTCGGCTCGCTCGCCCGTCGCCGGCTCCACCTCGGCGTGGTCTCGTCCCGCCGGCTCGAGCCGCTCGAGTGGGGGCTGGGCGCCTGTGGCCTGCGTTCGCACTTCGAGACCGTCGTCGGGCTCGACTGCGTCAGCCGCCCCAAGCCCGACCCCGAGGGGCTGCTCCTCGCCAGCCGCCGGCTGGGGGTCCTCCCCACCCGGGCGCTCTACATCGGCGACCGCGACGTCGACGTCGACGCCGGCCGCCACTGCGGAATGACCGTCTGGCGAGCGACCTGGTCGCTGCCGCCCGCTGCGGGGGTCACCCCCGGACCGCGCGAGCTGACCACCCCGGGCGAGCTCCTGAGCCGTCTCGACGGGCACTTCGCCGAGGCCGGCTGAGCTCCGGTCCTCCGGTCAGCACCGGCGGACTTTCAACTTTGGGCGCTGACGCGCCCACTCGCGGGGGGACTCCCCCCTGCAGCCCCCCTGGCCAGCCGGCGCACCGCGTCGACGGCCACGGCGATGACGGAGTCGATGGGCAGCCGGCCGGGGTCGGGCATGGCGTCGACGGTCGGGGCGGCGTTGACCACCGCGAGGGCGGCGCCGGCGCGCACCCGGCGCACCGCGGCGGCGGCGAAGAGCGCGGCGCACTCCATCTCCGAGGCGAGCACCCCGGCGCGGATCCACGCCTCCCAGCGCGCCTGCAGCTCGGCGGCCACCGGCATCCGCCCCGGCTCCATCTCCCCGTAGAAGGAGTCCTTCGACTGCACCGTGCCGGTCTGATGGCGCACCCCCGCCTCCGCGGCGGCGGCGCGGAGCGCGTCGACGACGTCGAGATGGGCGACCGCCGGCCAGGCGAGGGGGACGTACTGCAGGCTGGTGCCCTCGTCGCGGACGGCGGCCTGGGCGACGACGACGTCGCCGAGGCGCAGCCCCGGCTGCATCGCCCCGCAGGAGCCGACCCGGATCAGGGTGTGGGCGCCGAGGTTGCAGAGCTCCTCGACCGCGATCGCCGTCGAGGGGCCGCCGATGCCGGTGGAGGTGACGCTCACCGCCTGGCCCTCGAGCCGTCCGGTCCAGGTCGTGTACTCGCGGTTGGCCGCGATCAGCGCGGCGCCCTCGAGCTCGGCGGCGATGCGCTCGCAGCGGCCGGGGTCGCCGGGCATCAGGACGTAGCCGCCGACGTCCCCCGGTCCGCAGGCGAGGTGGTACTGGCGCTCGGTCACGGGCCTGCTCCTGTCGCGCCGCCGAGCACGTAGGGGACCAGGCGGCGCATGTCGGGGGCGTCGATGATCACGTCGGCGGCGTCGGCGGTCTCGTCGTTCACCGGGCAGAAGGCGACCCCCAGCCCGGCCGCGTGGAACATGTCGATGTCCCCCGGGCTGTCTCCCACCGCGACCACGTCGTCAGGGTCGAGCCCCAGCGCCGCCACCGTCTCGGCGAAGACCGGCGCCTTGCCCCCGGGCGGCACCGAGACGTCGCCCTCGCCGGTGAAGAGCCCGTCGAGGATGTGGATGGTGTTGGCGCGGTGCAGCTCCATCCCCAGGTCGGCCGCGACCCGCGCGGTGATCGCGCTGATCCCCGCGGAGACGATGGCGAGGCGCACTCCGGCGCCGCGCAGCCGCTCGCAGGCGGCCGCGACCCCGTCGTGGTACTCGACCTCCTCGACGACCTCGTCGAGCAGCCGGCCCTCCTCGCCGCGGAGATCGGCGATCTGCTCGACGAGGAAGTCGCGCCGCCCGAGCTCGCCGGTGCGGAAGCGCGCCCAGCGGTCGCGCTGCCGCTGGTGGTGGCCGGGGCCGAGCTTGCGCTGCATCGCCGCCCAGGAGTTGGCCTCGCGCACCAGGGTGCCGTCGAGGTCGAAGACCACGCCGCGATAGCCGCCCGGCCGAGGGGCGCGCCGCTGACGGTGCATCAGGACCCCGCGCTCAGCCCGTGCTCGCGCAGCGCGTCGTTGAGGCTCACCTTGAGGTCGGTCGCGGCGCTGCGCCGGCCGATGATCAGGGCGACCGGGGTCCCGTACTCGCCGGCGGCGAAGCGCTTGGGCCGGGTCCCGGGGATCACCACCGCTCCGGCGGGGACGCGGCCTCGATGCTCCACGGGCTCCGGGCCGGTGACGTCGACGATCGGCGTCGACGCGGTGAGCACCACGCCCGCGCCGAGCACCGCGCGCTCCTCGACGACGACGCCCTCGACGACGATGCAGCGCGAGCCGATGAAGGCGCCGTCCTCGACGATCACCGGGGTCGCCTGCAGCGGCTCGAGCACGCCGCCGATGCCGACCCCGCCGGAGAGGTGGACGTCCTCGCCGACCTGGGCGCAGGAGCCGACCGTGGCCCAGGTATCGACCATGGTGCGGGCGCCGACGCGGGCGCCGATGTTGACGTAGCTCGGCATCATCACCACGCCGGGGGCGAGGTGGCAGCCGCGGCGCGCCACCGCCGGGGGGACGACGCGCACGCCGAGCTGGGCGTAGCCGCGCTTGAGCGCGATCTTGTCCGAGTACTCGAAGACCCCGGCCTCCATCCGCTCGACCGGGCGCAGCCGGAAGTAGAGGAGGATCGCCTTCTTCACCCACTCGTGGACGGTCCACTCGCCCGCCTGCTTCGAGGCGACGCGCAGCGTCCCGGCGTCGAGCTGGTCGATCGCCTCCTCGACGGCGGCGGCGACGGCGGGGTCGGCGAGCGCGGCGGCGCCCTCCCAGGCGGCGTCGATGCGCTCCTGCAGCTGCTCGGTGGTGATCATCGCGGTCGGGCCTGCTCCGTCTGGTCGTCGAATGCGAAGCGCCGCAGGGTGTCGAAGGCGCGCACCAGGCTGGCGACCTCCACCCGCTCGTCGGCGCGGTGGGCGTGCGCGGTCGACCCCGGACCGTAGTTCACTGCGGCGATGCCGAACTCGGCGAACTCGGCGACGGGCGTCCACGCCTGCTTGGGCTGCACCGCCAGGCCGCCGGCGTCGCGCAGACGGGTGCAGAGCTCGCTGTCCGCGACCACCGGCGCCGGCCCGCTGTTCGACACCACCCGCAGCTCGCCGGCGTCACCGACGAGCTCGCGGATGCGCGCCTCCGCCTCCACCGGGGTCCGGTCGGGCGCGTAGCGGAAGTTGATGCGACAGGTGGCCAGATCCGGGATGACGTTGTCGGCGATGCCCGCGGAGATGCGCACCACCGAGACCACCTCGCGGTACTCCAGCCACTGGATCAGCACCGGGCACGGTGGCTGCGCCGCCACCTGGGCGAGGCCGGCGATCGCGGCGTGCACCGCGTTGACCCCGAGCCAGGGGCGCGCCGAGTGGGCGCTGCGCCCGGCGAAGCGCACCTCGGCGGTGAGGTTGCCGAGGCAGCCGACCTGGAGAGTGTTGTCGGTGGGCTCCATCACCACCGCGAGCTCGGTCTCGCCGAGCGCCGGCAGCCGTCCGAGCAGGGGGCGCAGCGCGCTCTGGTCGGTCGGCAGCTCCTCGCGGCCGAAGAGGAGAAAGCCGAGGTCGACGGCGCGCCGCGGCCGGGCGCGGTCGGCCCAGAGGGCGAGCTCGATGATCACCGCGCAGGCGCCCTTCATGTCCGAGGCGCCGAGGCCGACGACGGCGCCGTCCTCCCGGCGGCCGGGCCGGTTGCCCTGCGCGGGCACGGTGTCGAGGTGGCCGGCGAGGAGCACCAGCGGGAGGCCGCTTCGCGGCGGCAGCAGCAGCAGGCCGTCGCCGTCGGCGTGGAGCTCGCCCTCGGCGCCGGCGAGCGCGCTGGCGACGTGCTCGAGGATGCCCGCCTCATCGCCGCTCTCCGAGGCGATGTCGACGAGCTCGAGGGTCCGCTCGGCGAGCCGCCGGTCGAGGCCGTGCATGGCGGGGATTGTGCCAGTCAGACCGCCTCGAGCCGGGCCGCCGCCCACTCGGCGGCGTCGCGCACCACCCGGTCGGGGTCCTCGCGGGCGGCCCGGCGCAGCGGCTCGAGCGCGTCGCGGTCGCCGGCGTTGCCGAGGGCGATGGCGGCGTTGCGCGCGAGCCCGGCGCGGCCGGTGCGCCAGACCGCGGTGCGCCGGAAGCGCACGCGGAAGGCGTCGTCGTCGAGCTCCAGGCACTCGACCAGGTCGGGGTGCGGCACCGGTCCCGACGCCGTCCGCGACTCGCCGGGGGCGAGCGGCGCCGGCGCGAGCCGCCGGTTCACCGGGCAGGCCTCCTGGCAGAGGTCGCAGCCGAACGCCCACGTTCCCATCAGGGGGCGCAGCTCGACGGGGATGGGACCGCGGTGCTCGATGGTGAGGTAGCTGATGCAGCGGCGCGAGTCGATCACCCCCGGAGCGGTGATGGCGCCGGTCGGGCAGGCGGGCAGGCAGGCGTTGCACTGCCCGCAGCCGCGCCGCGAGGGCGGGGTCGGCGGCAGCGGGAGCGAGAGCAGAACCTCGGCGAGGAGGACGTAGGAGCCGGCCTCGCGGGTGAGCAGGCAGGCGTTCTTGCCGGCGAAGCCGAGGCCGGCGCGCTCGGCCACGGCGCGGTCGATGGCCCAGCCGTGGTCGACGAAGCGGTGCGCCCGCAGTTCGCCGGCGCGCTCGCGGAGCCACTCCACCAGGCCGTCGCAGGCGGCGGCGAGGTGGTCGTGGTAGTCGACCGCGCCGCCGCCGGGCCCGGTCAGGCACGCGTATGCGGCGAAGCGCCCGCGCGGGCGGCCGGGCGCGGACGTCGCCTGCGGCAACGCCGGCGCCGCGGGTGGGTAGGGCCACGCCAGGGCGAGCAGCGAGCGTGCCCAGGGGTGCCGCCGGGCCAGGTCGGTGGAGGCCTCGACCCGCTCCGGCGAGTACCAGGTCATCCCCGCCAACCGCCCCTCGTCGATGGCCCGCAGCGCCCGTCCCCGCATCCGCAGGAAGGGCCGCACCGAGGCGACACCGGCGCCGCTGAAGCCGCGGGCTCGTGCCTCGGCGAGGAGCTCGTCGCGGAGCAGGGCGGCGTCCATGGGCCGATTGTGCGCCGCCGCGGGATTTCCACTGATTCCACAAGGGCGGCCGGTCATGTGGAAAACATGTGGTTAAGGCGCTGCTGGCCGCCTTGACAGACCGGTCGGAAGACCCCATCCTGGCCCGGCGCACGACACAAAACGTCACAGCGGTGCGCGCTGGATTGGGGAGAGAGCACCGTGGTGGACCGCCCTCGGGCCAGCGGCAGCGACCCCGCCTTCTCGTCGTCGCTCCCCCGGCACCACTCCGGCTCCAGGCGCCGAGCCGAGCCCGCGAATCCGTTCCCAGCAGGCGAGACCACCGGCGGTGCGCCGCACCGACACCCCCTCCCGGTGGCCTCGCAGTTCCACCCGCGGCCCGGCGCACGGTAGGCCCGGCCGCCGGCCCTGCGAGCGGGGCCGGCGGCCCTCCCCCCGCGGCGGGTGGACACGAGTGGACGGCGTACCATCTTCGCTGTGGCAGAGCAGGAGGAGGCGCCGCCGGCGCGGCGCGTCGTCATCGGCAGCGACATGCGCCACCCGGTGTCGGAGGAGCTGGCGCTCCACCTCGAGGAGCGCGGTCTGGGGGTGGTCCGCTGCGGCGCCGTCGGCGCCCCCGACACCCCCTGGCCCCAGGTCGCCGAGCAGGTCGCGAGGCTGGTCGCCGAGGGCGTCGTCGAGAGCGGCATCGTCTGCTGCTGGACCGGCACCGGGGTGTGCATCGCCGCCAACAAGGTGCCCGGGGTCCGCGCCGCGCTGTGTGCCGACGCGCAGACGGCGCGCGGGGCTCGGCGCTGGAACGACGCCAACGTGCTGGCGCTCTCGCTGCGCGCCACCAGTGCCGCCGTCGCCGAGGAGATCGTCGACGCCTGGTTGGAGCCGACCACCTTGGACCCGGACGAGGCTGTCAACATCCGCGCCGTCGCAGACATCGAGAGGCGGTACCGCGAGCGCGGGGCGCCGACTGGAGCCGTTCATGCCGACCCTTGAGCTGAGCACCCGTCCCCTGGCCGAGGTGGACGTCGACGCCGTCATCGTCACCGCCTTCGAGGATCGGCTCTCACCCGCCGCCGAGACCGCGGACGCCGCCCTCGGCGGGCTGCTCGCGGAGATGCGCGAGGCGCGCGAGTTCCGCGGGCGCTTCGCCGAGCGGCCGGTGATCCACACCCTGGGACGGTTGCCGGCGCGGCGGCTGCTGGTGCTCGGCCTCGGACGTCGCGACCAGCTCGACGCCTTCCGCCTCCACAACGCCTACCAGTTCGCCGGCACCGCGCTGCGCAAGCAGGGGGTGCGCAGCGTCGCGGCCCACGTCGACCCCGCGGTGGTGTCGGCGCTCGGCAACGGCCACGCCGCGCTGCCCGCGGACGTCGCCCGCGCCGTCGCCACCGGCCTGCTCCTCGGCAACTTCGAGGGCGACCTCAACAAGAGCGAGCGCGAGGACACCCCCGGGCTCGAGCGCCTCGAGCTCAGCGGCCTCGATGGCGACGAGGGCGCGCTGCGCGCTGCGCTCGCCGATGCCGAGGTGCTCGCCGAGGCCTCGAACCGGGTGCGCACCTGGGCGACGGCGCCGAGCAACACGCTGACCCCGACGCTGCTCGCCGAGCAGGCGACCGCGCTCTACGCGGGCACCGGACTCGAGGTCGAGGTGCTGCGCCGCGCCGACCTCGAGCGCGAGGGCATGGGTGCGCTGCTCGGCGTCGCCAGGGGGAGCGACGAGCCCCCGGTGATGATCATCGCCCGTCACGACGGCGGCAGGCCCGACGGTCCTCGCCTCGCCCTGGTGGGCAAGGGCATCACGGTCGACACCGGCGGCATCTCGCTGAAGCCCGCCGCCGGGATGGACATGATGAAGTGGGACATGGGCGGTGGCGCCGCGGTCCTGGGCGCGATGTGGGCGATCGCCCGCCTCAACCCGCGGGCGAACATCATCGGCAT
>DATARS010000226.1:0-6788 GCA_036269455.1 Candidatus Dormiibacterota bacterium
GCCGCATCGTCCAGGGCATCCGCCGGGCGAGCGCACGCAATCCCGTGTTCATGCTCGACGAGGTCGACAAGCTCGGCGTCGGGTTCCAGGGCGACCCGGCCGCCGCGCTCCTCGAGGTCCTCGACCCGGCGCAGAACAGCAGCTTCACCGACACCTATCTCGACGTGCCCTTCGACCTCTCCGAGGTCTTCTTCGTCTGCACCGCCAACCAGATCGAGACCATCCCCGGGCCGCTGCGCGACCGCCTCGAGATCATCGAGGTGTCGAGCTACACCGAGGCGGAGAAGCGCGAGATCGCCCGCCGCCATCTGCTCCCCCGGCTGGTGAGCGAGCACGGACTGCCCCCCGACGCGGTGGAGATCGACGATGACGTCCTCGCCGCGCTGATCCGCGGGTGGACCCTCGAGGCCGGGGTGCGCCAGCTCGAGCGCCAGCTCGCCGCGTGCTGCCGCAAGGTCGCGCGCGAGCGGCTGCGGGGAGGCACCGACCCGGTGCGCATCACCCGCGAGCTGCTCGCGGAATGGCTCGGCCCGCCGCGCGGCGACGACATCGCCATCGAGGAGGACTGGTCGGTCGGCGTCGCCACCGGGCTCGCCTGGACGCCGGTCGGGGGCGAGGTGCTGAGCGTCGAGGCGGCGACCGTCCCCGGCAGCGGGCGGCTGACCCTCACCGGCCAGCTCGGCGACGTCATGCAGGAGTCCGCGCGCGCCGCGATCACCTGCGCGCGGCTCCGCGCCGACGGCCTGGGGCTGCCCGCGGACTACTTCGCGACCCACGACCTCCACCTCCACGTCCCCGCCGGCGCGGTGCCCAAGGACGGGCCCTCGGCGGGCGTGACCATGGCCACCGCGCTGGTCTCGGCGGCGACCGGACGGCAGGTGAACCGCTGCTGGGCGATGACCGGGGAGATCACCCTCCACGGCCACGTTCTCCCCATCGGCGGGGTGAAGGAGAAGGTGCTCGCCGCCGATCGCGCCGGCGTCGACGGTGTGCTGCTGCCGAGGCGCAATGAGCGCGACCTGGCCGACATCCCCGCCGAGGTGCGCGGCCGCCGGCGGATCCGGCTCGTCGACACCATCGACGAGGTGCTAGACCAGGTCCTCGCGCCGGCGGAGCAGCGGGAGCTCGTCGCCCCGCGCTGATCCGCCGCCCGACCGCTCCTCAAACCGCCTCGGCGCGGGTTTACCGGGGGAGGCGCCCGGGGTAGGCGTCGACGGGATGGCCACGCAGCACACGGATTACTACGCCACCCTCGGCGTACCGAGGACCGCGAGCGAGAAGGACATCAAGAACTCCTTCCGCAGGCTCGCGCGCAAGCATCACCCCGACGTCAACCCGGGGGACGCCTCCGCCGAGGCGCGCTTCAAGGAGATCAACGAGGCCAACGAGGTCCTCAGCGACCCGGAGAAGCGCCGCAAGTACGACACCTACGGCCCCGAGTGGGAGCAGTACGAGGCCTGGGAGCGGGCCGGCCGTCCCGGCGCGCCCCCGGGCTCCAGCCCGTTTGGACCGGGTGGCGGCGGCTTCCGCCAGGCGGGCGGGCCGGACGTCGAGTACCGGACGATGTCGGCGGAGGACCTCGAGGACCTCTTCGGCGACTCCGAGCCGTTCTCCGACTTCTATCACGACATGTTCGGCCGCCGGGGCGGCGGCGGTGCCGGCGGCAGAGCACAGCCGCGGCCGCGACGCGGCTCCGATCTCGAGGCGCAGACGACGATCACCCTCGAGGAGGCGTACACCGGCACGACCCGCACCCTGGAGATTGCCCAGCCCGACGGCACCACCCGCCGGGTGCAGATCCGGATCCCGGCGGGCGTCCGGGAGGGCGCTCGCGTGCGTGCGGCGGCCCAGGGGTCCCCGGGGCGCAGCGGTGGCTCCGCTGGCGACCTCTACATCCGCGTCCACGTCCTGCCGCATCCGCGCTTTCGCCGCGAGGGCGACGACCTCCACGTGCGCGTGCCGGTGCCGCTCGATGCCGCGCTCCTCGGCGGCGAGGTCGACGTGCCCACGCTCGACGGCCGGACCGTGCGGCTGAGCGTCCCGGAGGGGACCCAGAACGGCGCCAGGCTGCGGCTGCGCGGCAAGGGGATGCCGCGGATGAATGGCGGCGGCCACGGCGACCTCATCGCCGAGGTCGACGTGCGGCTGCCGGTGCCCCCGTCGCCGGAGTGGCGCGCGCTCGCCGAGGCGGTGCGCCAGAGCAGGGAGGGCGCGACCCATGCCTGACGACGGACGAATCCCGCGCGGTCTCAGCGCCCGCGAGCTGCGTGTGTACCGCGCCCGCGGGCTGCTCGTGCTCGCCGAGGGCGCGACCCCGACCGCGGCCGACCTGCGGCGGGCACGCCGCATCCGCCGCCTTCGCCGCGACCTCGGCCTCTCCTACGAGGCGATCGAGGTCGTCCTCCGCCTCGTCGACCGGCTGGAGGCCGCCGAGCGCGGCGGCGGGGCTGCCGAGAGGGGCGCGGTGTCCCGGATCACCGTCCTCGGTCGCTGACGCCGGCGTCCTCAGAGCCGCCGTCCGCGGGACGGCGGCTCACGGCGACCTGGGCCGGCCGGAGCACGCGGTCGTGGAGCCGGTACCCGGTGCGCAGCTCCGAGGTCACCGTGTCCTCCGGGAGGTTCGTGCTCGCCTCTGTGTGCACGGCCTCGTGCATGCCGGGGTGGAACGGCCGCCCCACGGTCTCGACGGGGACCACGCCATGGGCTGCGAGCACCTCCTCGAACTCACGCACCACCTGCTGCAGCCCCTCGACCAGGGGATCGCCCGCCGCCGCCGCGGCGGCGAGCGCGCGCCGCAGGTTGTCGAGAACCGGGAGCATGCTCCTGCTCAGCGGCTCGGCCCCGAAGCGCAGGAGCTCGGCACGTTCGATCTCCGCCCGCCGCCGCAGGTTCTGCATGTCGGCGGAGAGCCGCGTGTAGCGGCCGCGAAGGTCGTCCTCGCCCTCGGTGCGCTCCCCGCCGGCCGTGCCGGTGTCCGCGGTCTGCGGACGGTCGTCGACCGGTGCGTCCGGCGCACCCGGCCTGGCGTCGGTTCCGTTGCTCATGGCCGGTTGGCCTCCCTGTGCGCGCGCCCTCTGTTCACACCTCTTTGAACTCGGCGTCGACGACGTCGTCGGCCGTGGACGACCCCTGAGCACCGTCGCCGCCGGAGCCGTTGCCGCCGGACCGTCCGCCGGTCGCCGAGTACACCGCCTCGCCGATTCGCTGCATGCTCGTCTGCAGGTCGGCGGTGGTGCGGCGCATGGCCGCGACGTCGTTGTTGGTGACGGCCTCGCGCACCGCCCGGACCTTGGACTCGATCTCGCCGCGCAGGTCCATCGGCACCCGCTCGCCCGCCTCCTGGAGCGCGCGCTCCGCCTGGTAGGCGATCGAGTCCGCCTGGTTGCGGATCTCCACCTGCTCTGCCCGGCGCAGGTCCTCGGCGGCGTTCTGCTCGGCCTCGCGGACCATGCGGTCGACCTCCTCCTTCGACAGGGTGGTCGCGCCGGTGATGGTGACGCGGTTCTCCTTGCCGGTGGCGCGATCGCGGGCGGTCACGTTGAGGACGCCGTTGGCATCGACGTCGAAGGTGACGTCGATCTGGGGCACGCCGCGCGGCGCCGCCGGGATGCCCTCGAGCTTGAAGGTGCCGAGCACGCGGTTGTCGCGGGCCATCGGACGCTCGCCCTGCAGGGCGACGATCTCGACACCGGTCTGGTTGTCGGCAGCCGTGGAGAAGACCTGGCTCTTCGACGTGGGGATGGTCGTGTTGCGCTCGATGAGCTTGGTGTTGACGTCGCCCTCGGTCATGATCCCGAAGCTGAGCGGGGTGACGTCGAGGAGCAGGACGTCCTTCACGTCGCCGCTGAGCACGCCCGCCTGGATGGCGGCGCCGATGGCGACGACCTCATCGGGGTTGACGCCGCGGTGCGGCTCCTTGCCGGTCAGCTCCTTGACCAGGTTCTGGATCACCGGCATGCGGGTCGCGCCGCCGACGAGGATGACCTCGTCGAGGTCCTTCGGTGTGAGGCCGGCGTCCTTGAGCGCGGCCTGGAAGGGCTCACGGCAGCGCTCGGTGAGGTCGGCGGTCAGCTGCTCGAACTTCGCCCGGGTCACCGTGTACTGGAGGTGCTTGGGGCCGTTCGCGTCGGCGGTGATGAACGGGAGGTTGACCTCCGTCTCGAGGCGCTGGGAGAGCTCGATCTTCGCCTTCTCCGCCGCCTCGGTGAGCCGCTGCAGCGCCTGGCGGTCCTTGCGCAGGTCGATGCCGTTGTCCTTGCGGAACTCGTCGGCGAGCCAGTCGACGATGCGCCGGTCGTAGTCGTCGCCGCCGAGATGGGTGTCACCGTTGGTCGCCTTCACCTCGACGACGCCCTCGCCGACCTCGAGCACGGAGACGTCGAAGGTGCCGCCGCCGAGGTCCCAGACGAGGATCCTCTCGTTCTCCTTCTTGTCGAGGCCGTAGGCGAGCGCGGCCGCCGTGGGCTCGTTGATGATGCGCACGACGTTGAGCCCGGCGATCTCGCCGGCGTTCTTCGTCGCCTGGCGCTGCGCGTCGTTGAAGTACGCGGGGACGGTGATCACCGCGTCGGTGACCTTCTGACCGAGGTATGCCTCGGCGTCGGCCTTCAGCTTCTGCAGGATCATCGCCGAGATCTGCTCGGGGGTGTAGCGCTGCCCCATCACCTCGATCTCGACGCGCCCCTCGCGGCCGGCGACGACCTTGTACGGGACCTGCTTGATCTCCCCCTGCACCTCCTCGATCCGGCGCCCCATGAAGCGTTTGATCGAGAAGATCGTGTTCTCCGGATTGACCGCGGCCTGCCGCCGGGCGAGCTGCCCGACCAGCCGCTCGCCGGTGCGGGTGAAGGCGACCACCGACGGCGTCGTGCGGCTGCCCTCCGCATTGGGGATCACGGTGGGCTCGCCGCCCTCCATCGCCGTGATCACGCTGTTGGTGGTGCCGAGGTCGATTCCGACGGTCTTGGCCATGACGATGTGTCCTCCTCTCCTCAGCTCGCCACCGGGGAGGTGTGTCCTGTTCCTACCCCCTCCACCTCGCGCTCGGGTGGGGAGACCGACTCGATGCACGCCCGCATCTCGTCGACGCTGATCGACTCGTGCTCCTCGAGCACGGCGACCACCCTGGCCACCTCGCCACGGTGGTCGCTGAGCAGCTGCTGCGCGGTGCGGTCCGCGGTGGACATGAACCGCTGCACCTCGCGGTCGGCGGCCGACGCGAGCTCCGGGCTCCCCGCCGTGCCGCCGAGGATGGACGGTGTCTCGTCGGGGTCGTGCGGGCGCAGCGACACCGGCGGGAGCTCCTCGCCCATGCCCCAGCGCTCCACCATGCGGCGCGCCAGCGTCGTCGCCTGCTGGAGGTCGTCCTCGGCGCCGGAGCTGACGTCGCCGAGGACGACGAGCTCGGCGGCGCGGCCGCCGACGCCGACCGCGAGCCGTGCCCTGCAGTAGGCGCGGGTGACGTTCACGCTGTCGTCGAGGGAGAACTGGGTCACGCCGAGAGCGCGCCCGTGGGGCACGATCGAGATCCGCTCCGGCGGATCGGCGTTCGGGCTCCAATAGGCGACGAGCGCGTGGCCCGCCTCGTGGACGGCGACGCGGTGGCGGTCCTCGTCGGTCATCACCAGCCGGCGGCGGGCGCCGAGGAGCACCCGCTCCTGGGCCTCGCGGAAGTCGGCCTCGGTGACCACCTCACCCCCCGCTCTGGCGGCGGCGAGCGCCGCCTCGTTGACGAGGTTGGCGAGGTCGGCGCCGCTGAAGCCGGGGGTTCGCCGCGCCCACGCCTCGAGGTCGACGTCGGCCGCGAGCGGAACCTTCCGCGTATGGATGCGCAGGATCCCGAGACGGCCCTCGCGGTCGGGGAGGGCGATGGTCACCTGGCGGTCGAACCGCCCGGGGCGCAGCAGCGCGGGGTCGAGGATGTCCGGCCGGTTCGTCGCCGCCAGCACGATGACCCCGGTGTCCTTCTCGAACCCGTCCATCTCGACGAGAAGCTGGTTGAGGGTCTGCTCGCGCTCGTCGTTGCCGATCGACAGGCTCATCGACCGCCGGCCGCCGATGGCGTCGATCTCGTCGATGAAGATGATCGACGGCTGCATCTGCTTGGCCCGCTCGAAGAGGTCACGGACCCGGGACGCGCCGACGCCGACGAACATCTCGACGAACTCGGTGGCGCTGATGGCGAAGAAGGGAACGTTCGCCTCACCGGCGACCGCGCGCGCGAGCAGGGTCTTGCCGGTTCCGGGCGGCCCGGTGAGCAGCACACCGTGGGGGATGCGCGCGCCGAGACGCGAGTAGCGCTCCGGTTTGCGCAGGTAGTCGACGAGCTCCTGGAGGTCCTCCTTCGCCTCGTCGACGCCGGCGACATCGGTGAACGTGGCCTTGGGACGTTCCTCCGTGTACACGCGGGCGCGGCTCTGGCCGACGCCGAAGGCCATGCGCCGTCCGGTCGCCGCCTGGTACGCGATCCAGCCGAAGAGCGCCAGGGTGGCGATGGCGCTGAGCCCGTTGAGGAGGCCGAGGAACGCCTGTCCCGGCGGCGCGGTCGAGGAGATCTCGACGTTGTTCCTGATCAGCAGCGGCAGCAGCTGGTCGTCGGGCAGCGGGGGCAGCATCGTCTGCACGTGCGAGTACCGCGGCGCCCCGTTGGTGTCGGGCCAGCGGATCTCGTGCCTGAGCGTGGCCTCGAGGCTGTCACCGTGGAAGACGACGCTCTGCACGTCGTTGCGGACGAGCTGGGTGCGGAACACGCTGTACGGGACCGGGACCTCGCTCGGCGGCTGCTCGGC
>DATARS010000227.1:0-13305 GCA_036269455.1 Candidatus Dormiibacterota bacterium
CCGGGTCTCGACGCCGTGCTCGGGGGTGAGGCGCAGCGGGCGGATCACCTCGTCGACCGACGCGTCGCCGCAGAGGAACTGCTTGGAGAGCTGGGGACGGTCGTAGGGAGGATGCGACTCCTCGCCGATCAGCACCACCCCGCCGTCGTAGCCCCGCTGGCGCAGGGCGACCGCCGCACTGCGTCCAGCGGTGCTGGCACCGACGATCACCATCCGCGAGGGACGGGCAGCCACGCGCCGACCTTAGCCGATCGCGGTCGCCGCGCAAGGTCCGGGCCCGCGGCGACGTCTCATGGCGGACACGCCGAAGGCCCAGGTGGGAGGCGGAACAGAGGATGGTCCCGAGACGGCGGGGAGCGCATGGGCTCGCCTCGGGGATGCGGATGGGATGGCTGCTCGCCGCGGCGGCCGTCGCGGGGGCGGTGGTCGCCGGATCCCATCTGCTCGGCCGGCAGCCCGTGGTCTCGCTGGCGGTGCGCCCCGCGCCGGCCGCGACCCGGCCGCCCGCGCCACCGGTCAGCGGCTCGTCGACGGCCGCGCCGCACACCGCCGAGCCCACCCCGCTCGCGACGGCCCCACCCTCGCCCACCGTGGCGTCCGCACCGCCGGCGCCCGCCCCCGCGCCGGCGCCGGCCCCGGTCCGCCCGGCGATCAGGCTCGGCGCGGCGCCACTGGCGGTGGAGCCGGGGACGATCACCGAGACCATCGCCGCCGGCACCGCGTTCAGCCCGCTGATCACCCTGACCGTGACCGCCACCGGCAGCGCCCCGGTGACCCTCGGGCGGGTGAGCACCACCGTGCCCGCCTTCCACATCGTCCGCGACGGATGCAGCCACGCCCGCCTCGGACCGGGCGGCGGCTGCCGGGTGACGGTGCAGCTCGACGGCGCCGCGCGCGGCCACCACTCCGGGGTGCTGCGCATTCCGGTCGCCGGCGCGCTGCCCGCCTCGGCGCGGCTCGACGGCACCGTGGAATGACCGGCGGCGGGCTCGCGGAGCGGAGGCCGGCGGTCGGAGCCCGGGCCCGCTATGCTGGCACCCACGCACAGGGACCCGGCGGGTGAGGAGGGGGCTGGTGACCCAGGCGCGGAGCACGCAGGCCGTCAGGGCCGACGACGGGGACCGCGTTCTCGAGCTCGCCGCCGTCAGCGATCGTGGCACGGTGCGCGCCGAGAACCAGGACGCGTGGTCGCTGGTGCCGCTCGACGCCGGCCGCGGCTGCATCCTGGTCCTCGCCGACGGCATGGGCGGTCACGAGGGCGGCCGCGAGGCCGCCGCGCTCGCGGTGCACGAGGCCGCCGAGCGGCTGCGCACCAGCCCGGATCCCCACGACGTCCTCGGTGAGGCGGGACAGAGCGCCAACGCCGCCATCGCCGAGCTGCGCCGGGACCATGGCGGCGCGGTGATGGGCACCACCCTGGTGCTGGCGGCGGTCAGCCACGGCCGGGCGACGATCACCAACGTCGGCGACAGCCGCGCCTATCTCGTCCGCGACGGCAGCGCCTCGCAGGTCACCGAGGACCACTCGGTGCTCGCCGAGGCGATCCGCGCCGGCCACATCGAGGCGGGCGACGGCGGCGACCCGCCGCGCAACCTGCTGACCCGCGCGCTCACCGGCGATCCCGTGAACGCCGACCGCTACTCGGTGGACCTGCGCGCCGGCGACGTCCTGCTGCTCTGCTGCGACGGGGCCTGGGACCCCCTCGGCGGCGACGAGCTCGCCCACCTGCTCGACGGCGAGGGGTCGCTCGAGGGGCTGCTGGTGCGCGCCTGCGACGCCGCGCTGGAGGCGGGCTCGCGGGACAACGTCACCCTGGTTGCGTGCAGGATTGCCGCCACCGACGGTGATCCTCGCTGAGGACTGCGGGCCCGGGCTTCGCTATCCTTCTCGGCAAGGGAATGGAGGGGGGTTGGCCATGAGCGGCGGCATCCCGCAGGTGGGAGCCGAGTTCGCCGGCTACCGCATCGAGCGGCTGCTGGGTCGTGGCGGCGTGGGCATCGTGTACCTCGCCCTCGACCTGCGCCTGCAGCGGCGGGTGGCGCTGAAGATCCTCGCCACCGAGCTCTCCAGCGACGAGCGGGTGCGCGCCCGCTTCGCCCGCGAGCCGCGGCTGGCCGCCTCGATCGACCATCCCAACATCATCCCGATCTACGAGGCGGGCGAGGCCGAGGGCAACCTCTACATCGCCATGCGCCACGTCGACGGCTGCGACCTCGGCGTGCTCGTGCGCCGCGAGGCGCCGCTCGACGCGGCGCGGGTCGTGACCATCGTCGGCCAGGTCGGCAGCGCCCTCGACGCCGCCCACGCGCGCGGGCTCTTTCACCGCGACATCAAGCCGGCGAACATCCTGGTGGTGCCGCGCCTCGACGAGGACAGCGCCGACCACGCCTACGTCGCCGACTTCGGCATCACCAAGAACAGCAGCACCCGCAGCCTCACCAAGACCGGACAGTACGTCGGCACCCTCGACTACGTCGCGCCCGAGCAGATCCGCGGCGAGAGCGTCGACGCCACCACCGACATCTACGCGCTCGGCTGCGTGCTCTACGAGTCGCTGACCGGCATCCCGCCGTTCCAGAAGGACAACGACGCGGCGAGCATCTACGCGCACCTCGCCGAGGATCCGCCGCGGCTGAGCGTGCGCCGGCCGGACATCCCCCCGGCCCTCGACGAGATCGTGATCACCGCGATGGCGAAGGATCGCGAGCGGCGCTACGCGAGCGGCGCCGAGATGGCGGCGGCGGCGCGACGGGCGCTCGGCAGCCCGCCGACCGCGTCGACCACGGTGGCCCGCCCGCAGCGGCGCGCCGCCCCGACCGTGGTCGCCCGGCCCGCCGCGGGCACCGACACCGGCCCGACCCTGCTGGTCCCGATCCCGCCCGAGGTGGCGGCGACCCCGGCCCCGAAGGTGACCGGCGACGCCGAGACGGTGGTGCCCGCGGCGCGTGCGGCGTCGACCCCGGCCGAGACGGTGGTTCCAGCGGCGTCCCCCGCGGCCGGCCCTCCCGCCGCGACTCCGCGCCCGGCGCCGAGCGTCACCCGCACGGTTGCGCGACGCAAGCGCGAGCCCACCACCGCGAGGCCGGTGGCGGCGGTCCCCGCTCCCCCGCCGCAGCTGCAGCTCGACTACCGCGTGCTCGGACCGCTCGAGGTCCGCGACGCCGATCGCCCGGTGACCCTCGGCTCCGCGCGGCAGCGCAGCCTGCTGGCCCGGCTCCTGCTCGACGCCAGCATGGTGGTGTCCACCGAGCGGCTGATCGATGCGCTGTGGAGCGAGTCGGCGATGCCCGAGGACGCCGAGAAGTCGCTGCAGACGCTCGTCGCCGGGCTGCGCCGGGTGCTCGAGCCCGGCCTCGGCAGGACTGAGCCGCGGATCCTGGTCGCCCGCGAGCCCGGCTACCTGCTGCGCGTCGACGCCGACGACGTCGACCTCGTCCGCTTCGAGCGACTGCTCGAGCAGGGACGGCGGCTGCGCCGCGCGACCCCCGAGCGCTCCGCGGAGGTTCTCCGCGAGGCGCTGTCGCTGTGGCGGGGACCGGCGCTCGAGGGGGTGCGCCTCGAGGGCGCCGCGCGCTCGGAGGTGCGCCGGCTCGAGGATCTCCGCCTCGCCTGCCTCGAGGAGCGGATCGACGCCGACCTCGCGCTGGGACGTCACGCCGAGCTGGTCGACGAGCTCGGCGCGCTCGTCGAGGTCCACCCCGAGCGCTCGCGGATGCGCGATCAGCTCGCCGAGGTGCGGCTGCGCACCGCCGAGCCGGAGTCCCCCGCCGAGGAGACGCCGGCCGCGCCGGTGCCGCCGCCGCCGCCCGCTCCACGCCGGCGCACCACCGCCGCCTCCGGGGCGCGCTCCGCGGCCCGCCCCACCCCCGTCCCGGCGCCACCACCGGCCGCGAAGGTCCCCACCGGCGCGCCACCGCCGGTCGCCACGCCGGGCGAGGCTGCGACGGCTCCGGGCGACCCCCGGCGCCGCCGGGTCGCGCCGGTGCTCGCGGGCGCCGCCGGCCTCCTCATCGCGGTCGGCGCCGGCACCGGCCTGCTGCTGCACTCGCGCCACACGGCGACGAGGACCCCGGCCACCACCGCGATCGTCGGGACCTTCCCCACCGCCGCGGAGAAGAGGCTGCAGGCGCTCTTCCCGCCCTTCGTGCAGGGCTGCCACCGCTACGCCAACCACTACGAGAAGACCATCGCCGAGGTCGAGTGCTCGCCCACCGCCGACCACCCCGGCGCGAAGACGATCGTCTACCAGCAGTTCTCCAACTACGCCGACCTCGAGGAGCACTTCCACCACGTGCTCGCGCTGAACATCCAGACCGAGGTGGGCAAGCCCTTCGGATCGGCGTTCAGCGGCGCCTGCTCCGACCCGAACTCCGGGTACTTCGCGCTCTCGACCTACCCGATCGCGGACGTCGAGCGGCAGGACACGGCCGCCTCACCGACCGCGCACGGCCATCTCATGTGCTACATCGGCACCCGCGACACCCCCAAGCTCGCCTGGACCAACACCGGCCAGCTCGTCGTCGCCCAGGCGGTGGGCACGGCCGCCGGCCCCCAGGGGCAGAGCGACCTGCTCACGCTCTGGGAGTTCGCCGGCCCGACCGGCAGCCCGGACGCGACGCCGGGCAGCGCCGAGCAGCAGGTGAAGGGGCTCTACCAGACCTACCTGCAGCGCGAACCCGAGAATGCGGACGCCCTGAACTTCTGGGTGGACTTCCTCAACAACAACGGGTTCGCGAAGACCGCCAACGCCTTCGCGGACAGCTCGGAGGCGAAGACGCGCTTCACCCTGCCGTTCGTGCACGGTGGCGCTCACGGCGGCTCCACGCCCGCTCCGACTCCGACACCATAGGGCCGCGGCGGGGCAGTCCGAGACGGGCGACGCCGCGCAGGTCGGCCATCGCGGTGGCGACGATCTGCCGGGAACCCGCCCACCCGGTCATCCGTGGAAGACTGCGGGCATGGACACCCCCTCCCTGTCCCCCGACGGCCTCGCACGCCTCGAGGGCTGAGCGATGCGACGGATCATCTACATGATGTCGGTGTCCCTCGACGGCTTCATGGAGGGCCCCCAGCGCGAGATCGACTGGCACCGCGTCGACGCCGAGCTGCATCGCCACTTCAACGAGCAGCTCGGGGCGATGAGCGCCTTCCTCGACGGACGCGTCACCTACGAGCTGATGGCGGGATTCTGGCCGCACGCCGACACAGACCCGGCGAGCACGCCGGAGGTCGCCGAGTTCGCCCGGATCTGGCGGGAGATGCCGAAGCTCGTGTTCTCCCGGAGCCTGCAGGAGGCGGGGTGGAACACCACCATCGTCCGCGAGGTCGTCGCCGAGGAGATCATGGCGCTCAAGGCGCAGCCCGGCGGCGACATGGTGGTCGGCGGCGCCCGGCTCGCCGCCGAGTTCCTGCGGCACGACCTCGTCGACGAGCTCCGGGTGTACGTGCACCCCGTCCTCATCGGCCGGGGCACGCCGATGTTCCCGGTGTCGGACGGCAGGGTCGACCTGCGCCTCGCCGAGGTCCGGGCGTTCGGCAACGGCGTCGTCCTCCTCCGCCACGAGCGCGATGCGCAGCCGGGCTGACCGCGCCCCGACCAGGGCCGTCCTCTTTCGCGCCATCCAGGCGCTCAGCGCCCCGAGCCCCCGCTGACCGCGTGGGCGCTGCCCGACCCGCTGCTGCTGGAGACCGAGCTCGAGCTCGGAGCGAGGGTCGGCGCGGTGGTCGGCGCGGCGGTCGGCGCGGCGGTCGGCGCCGCGGTGGCGGTCGCGGTCGAGCTCGACGTGGCCTGCGGCGCGGTGGAGGGCGTGGTGGTCGTCGTCGACGCCGTCGCCGCGCCAGAGGCCGAGGCGGTGGCGACGGCGATGAAGGCGCCGACCGCGCCGGTGCCGCCGATCCCCACCGCGGCGGTGAGGCGGCGCCGCAGGCGAAGGGCGCGGTCGCGGTCGTGGGGGGTGGTCATGGGATGGTCTCCAGGATCTGCCTGCCGGGGTCGTCATCCACGATGACCGCCGCCCCTGGCACGGTCCTGGGAGAAGCCTCAGAGACCGCTGGGAGTCTCGCCCGGTTCGTCGCCCGTCCCGTCCTCCGCCCGCGTCGCGTTGAACCCGTCGCGGATCCCGCGCACCACGCCGAGGCCGACCACGACGACGAAGGCGCCGCCGATGATGATCACCAGCGACCAGACGTGCCCCGGTCCGGCGACCGCCACGATCACCACCAGGGCGAGGAGGACGCCGAGGAGGACCCGCCGCGGGGTCATCGCGCCGCGCTCATCGCCCGTGCAGTCTGCTCCTCCGGGAGGGGGAGCTGGATGCGGAAGGTGGCGCCGCCCCCGGGGGTGCGCTCGACGCCGATGCGGCCGCCGTGCGCCTGGACCACCGCCGCGGCGATGCTGAGGCCGAGACCGCTGCCGCCCTGGTCGCCGCTGCGGCCGGGGTCGGCGCGGTAGAAGCGCTCGAAGATGCGGCCCGCCTGGGCCGGTGGGATGCCCGGGCCGTGGTCGGCGACCTCGAGCACGGCGAGCCGTCCGTCGCGGCGCAGCACCACCTCGACGGGGGTGCCCGCGGGGGTGTGCACCAGCGCGTTGCGGAGCAGGTTGGAGAGCACCTGGCGGAGGCGCAGCTGGTCGCCGGCCACCACCAGCGGGGCGCTCACGCGCGAGCTGATGGCGCGGTCGCCGTCGGCGGCGCGGGCGTCGGCGCAGGCGTCGACGACGAGCGCCTCGAGGTCGACGGGACGGCTCTCGAGCGGCCGCCCCTGGTCGAGCCGGGCGAGCAGCAGGAGGTCGTCGACGAGGATCCCCATGCGCTGGGTCTCCTCGTCGATGCGGCGCATCGCCATGGTCATGTCGTCGGGGGACATGTCGGGGGTGCGCCGGAGCAGCTCGGCATAGCCGCGCATCGAGGTGAGCGGGGTGCGCAGCTCGTGCGAGGCGTCGGAGACGAAGTGGCGCAGCCGCAGCTCGTTCGCCTCGCGCTCGGCGAACGCCTCCTCGAGCTGTCCGAGCATGGTGTTGAGGGCGAGCCCGAGGCGGCCGACCTCGGTGCGCTCGGTCGCCGGGGTCACCCGCTGGCTGAGGTCGCTCAGCACGATCGAGCGCGCCGTCGAACCGATGCGCTCGAGCGGGCGCAGCCCCCGGCGCACCAGCACCGCGGTGGCGAGCACCACCACCAGGGTGACGCCGCCGGCGATGCCGAGCTCGAGGAGCAGCAGCTGCTGCATCGTGGAGTCGACGTCGTCGAGCGGCACCCCGACCGCGACCAGGTCACCGGCGCCGGCCGAGCCGCCGTCGAGGACCTCGACGTAGAGCCGGAAGTGGTTGACCCCCCCCTGGCCGGCCACGGTGCTCAGCTGGGGGGACGAGGCACGGGTGCCGGTGAGCACCGGGGTCGCGGTGGCGTCGTCGGGGTAGTGGGCGAGCACCGCGCCCGAGGTGCTGAGCAGTGCACCGTAGGTGCCCGAGGGCAGCCCGACCGGCCCGGGACCGCCCGGACCACTCCCGTGGCCAGCTCCGCCGGGGCCGCCGTCGCCCGGCCGGCCGCCGAGCCCGGCCGAGGACAGCAGCGTCTGCTCGACCGAGCTGTGGCCGTCGATCAGCTGGCCGTCGACGCGCGAGAGCAGGAAGCTGCGCAGCGCCACGAAGGTGCCCGCGTCGGCCGCCACCAGCGCCAGGACGAAGAGCGGGCAGAGCGCGAGGAGCAGGCGCAGGCGGAGCGACATGTCAGGCGGTGCGGGGCACCCGGAGCACGTAGCCGACGCCGCGCACGGTGTGCACCAGCGCCGGGTCGGCCCAGTCGATCTTGCGGCGCAGGTAGCTGATGTAGGTCTCCAGCACGCTGGCGTCGCCGCCGAAGTCGTAGTCCCAGACGTGGTCGAGGATCTGGGCACGCGAGAGCACCCGGCCGGCGTTCATCAGCAGGTAGCGGAGCAGCCGGAACTCGGTGCGGGTGAGCTCGACCACCTGTCCGGCGCGGAGCACCTCGTGGGTGTCCTCGTCGAGCTCGAGGTCGGCGAGGGTGAGCCGCCGGGTCTCCTCCGCGACCGCCGGCTGATGGCGGCGCAGCACCACGCGGATCCGGGCGACCAGCTCCTCGATGCTGAAGGGCTTGGTGACATAGTCGTCGCCGCCGACGGTGAGGCCGCGCACCTTCTCCTCGGTGGCGTCACGGGCGGTGAGGAAGATCACCGGCACCCGCAGGCCGTCGGCGAAGAGCCGCTGCACCAGGCTGAAGCCGTCCTCGTCGGGCAGCCCGACATCGAGCACCACCAGCGCCGGACGGAACTCGAGCACGGCGGCTCGTGCGTCACGCGCGGTGGCCGCGGTCTGGACCGCGAACCCCTCGTAGCGCAGCGCCATCGCGACCAGGTCGGTGATCGACCGCTCGTCGTCGACCACCAGGATGCGGGTGAGGGTGACGTCCTCCATGAGCCCGCATCATGGCGGACCGTCCTGGGAGGCGGCTGTGCGATTCCTGGGAGATCGCTCAGAGGCTCCTCAAAGAGAGACGGCCCGCCGATCCCCCGGGAGGAATGAGTCCCGGAGGCGGCGGGCCGCAATGGAAGGGGAACGGGTTTGGCGGCCCTAGGCGGCCGGCGCGGACTGGCCCACGAGCTGGACGGTGGCGCTGTGCTGCTGGCCGTTCTGGTCGGTCCAGCCGATGCTGACCTTGTCGCCCGGCTTGGCGGCCTTGACCGCGGTGCTGAGCGTCGTGTACGAGCCGATCGTCTTGCCGGCGAAGGTGGTGATGACATCGCCGGCGACGAGGCCGGCGCTCTCGGCCGGGGTCCCCGGCGCGACGCCCACCACCAGCGCGCCGCTGGTGACGCCCTGGCTGGTGCCGTCGGCGACCTCGACTCCGAGCAGCGCCTTCTGGGCCGAGGAGGTCGTGGGAGCGCCGCTGCCGTTGCGCAGCTGCGGGACGATGTTCATGGCGTCGCTGATCGGGATGGCGAAGCCCTGGGCCGAGGAGACGCCGCGGAAGCGGAAGCCGCGGCCGCTGCCCTGGGAGGCCGCGGTGTCCATGCCGATGACCTCGCCCGCGGAGTTGACCAGCGGGCCGCCGGAGTCGCCGGGCAGCACGTTGGCGTCGACCTGGATGAGGTTGCTCAGGGTCTCGGGGTTCGCCCCGGTGTCGTCGGTCGCGGTGATCTGCTGGCCGGTCGCGACCACCTGGCCGGCGGCCACCGCCGGCATGCCGTTGCGGCCCAGGGCGTTGCCGATGGCGAGGATGGGATCGCCGACCTTCAGGGTCGAGGGATCGCCGATCTTCACGGTGCTGAGGTTGGAGGCGCCCTGGAGCTGGAGCAGCGCGACGTCGTCGGTGGGATCGGTCCCGACCACGGTGACGCCGTAGGTCCTGTTGCCGGTGACGGTGCGGGCGGTGACCCGGACCGCGCCCTGGATGACGTGGTTGTTGGTCAGCACCTGGCCGCCGGAGGTGATCACCATCCCGGTGCCCTCGGCGGTGCCGTCGGACATCACCGAGATGATGTCGACCACTCCGGGATCGACCTTGGCGGCGATCGCGTTGGCGTCGATGCTCGACGACCCGGTCGACGAGGACCCCGTCGAGCCCGACGACCCGGACGAGCCGGCGCCGCCGGGGAGGGGGTTCTGGCCGGAGATGCCGCCCCCGTTGCCGCCGAAGAAGCGCCCGAAGGGGTTCTGCTGCGGCTGGCTGGGGGCCACGCCGGTCGAGGTGTCGGTGGTGCCGCCGCTGCGGTTGCCGACGGTGCCCATCACCACCGCGCCGGCGATGCCGCCGACGATCAGCGCGGCGCCGAAGGCCATGGCGAGGCTGCGCCGCGCCGGAGGCGCGGGTGGCATGCCGCCCGCGGACGGGCCCCAGTTCGCCTGCGGCCAGGCGGGCGGGAGCGCCGAGGGGGGCGGACCCCAGGCCGCGGCGGCCGGGGGCTCCGTCGACCAGGGCTGGGGCGCCGCAAACTCCGGCGCGTGCTCGGGCGTGGAACCGCCCGGAAGGCCGCCGATCTCCCCCGGGGTCGGGGCGCCGACCTCCGGGTGGGTCTCACCGGAGGCGGGATCCGGCATCAGGGGGGTGTCCATGCCGCCATCCTCGGCCCCCCGCCTTTCATTCCCGTTACAGCGGCTGCGGGCTCCAGGGACCGGCCGGGGTGAAGCGCACCGGCAGCCGTTTGATGCCGTTCATGAAGTTGCCGGCGAGGTACCGGGGCTCGCCCGCCTCGATGTCACCGACGCGGTGGAGCATCTCGTCGAAGATGGCGCGGAGCTCGGCGCGGGCCAGCGAGAAGCCGAGGCAGAAGTGCGGGCCGCCCCCGCCGAAGCCGACGTGCGGGTTGGGGTGGCGGAGGATGTCGAAGCGGCCGGGATCCGCGAACACCCGTTCGTCGCGGTTCGCCGAGGAGTAGAAGAGCACGACCTTGTCGCCCTCGGCGACGTGCCGGCCGCGCAGCTCGACGTCGCGGGTGGCGGTGCGCCGGAATGTCATCACCGGCGTGGCCCAGCGCAGGATCTCGTCGATGGCGCCGTCGATGCGGCCGCTGAAGTCCTCCATGAGCAGCCGGCGCTGCTCGGGGTGGAGGGTGAGCAGCCGGACCCCGTGGCTGATGGTGTGCCGGGTGGTGTCGTTGCCGGCGACGTTGAGGAGCACGAAGAAGGCGCCGATCTCCTCGTCGCTGAGCCGGTCGCCCTCGACCTCGGCCTGGACCAGCGCGGTCATCAGGTCGTCGGCGGGATGGCCGCGCCGTTCCTCGGCCATCCGCAGGGCGACGCCGGTGAGGGTGAGCAGCGCGTGGTAGGTGAGCTCGATCGGCTCGCGGTCGCCGAGCAGCTCGGCATCGTTCCAGCCGACCATCTCGTTGGCCGCGACCGCGACCGCCTCGCGATCGCCTGCGGAGACACCGAGCATGTCGGAGAGCGTGAGCACCGGCAGCCGCTCGGCGACCTGCGCCACCAGGTCGCACTCGCCCAGGGGCGCGAGCTCGTTGACCAGGGTGCGGGCGTGGACGCGGATCTGCTCCTCGATGCGCGCCACCTGGCGCATGGTGAAGGCGGAGGCGACGAGCCGGCGAAGCTTCACGTGTCTGGGCGCGTCCATGATCAGGAAGGACGAGGCGGCCTCGGCGATCTCCAGGGGGATGTCCTCGAACATCACCCCGCCGCCCGAGCAGAAGGTCTGCGGGTCCTTGCTGACGGCGACGATGTCCTCGTGGAGCACCACCGCCCAGTAGCCGGGGTCGACGCTGTCCTGGGGGACCAGGCCGCCCTCGGCGGGACGGTGCCAGGAGACCGGCCGCTCGCGGCGCAGCAGCGCGAACGACCGTTCACGCTCCTCGGGGGCCTGCGCCCAGAAGGCGGTCGAGGAGACGTCGAGGTCGTCGTGAACCCGCGTGGCGGAGGTCTGCACCGGTGCCTGCCCTCCCGTGCCCGTGACGGCGGGCGCCAATCTTGACAAACGACGCACGCGACCCGCCGGCCGGGTCAGATCAGGAACGCGAGCGTGTGCAGCGCCCGGTCGGCCTCGACGAGCAGGACCGTCTTCGCCGCCATCCGCCAGCCCTCGTCGGTGCGCCGCAGCCGGTACTCACAGCGCCCCGCCCACATGGTGAGCCCGCGCTCTCGCGACTCGGCGACGAGGAAGTTCGCCCCGGCCAGCACGTCGCCGTCGCGCTCGCCGAGCAGCTCGACGTTGGAGACGAGGCGGCGCAGCCGCGACGGCGGCGCCTGGGCGTGGCGCTTGCCGGTCTCGAGCTGGCGCACCCGCAGGCCGATGCGCGAGCGGTTGTCGTGGATGATCGACATCTGGGTCATCGGGTCGGTGGTGTCGGCTGCGGGGACCCAGTAGACGCCGTCGTCGGTCCAGAGCGCCTCCCAGCCCTGGTAGTCGTGCTCGTCGGCGAGCCGCGCCTCGTGGAAGAGAAACCGCTCGACCTCGCGGAGCAGCTCGACGTCGACCGCGGCGCTCACGGCTGCGCCATCAGCCGGCGGTAGTGCCGCCAGATCGCCCGCTGCGGCACCTCGTCGGTGGCGTCGCCGATGAGCAGCCCGTTCTCGTCGAGGCGCTCGCGGTGGAGCCCGCGCCGCAGCATCAGCCACTCCGGCCGGCGCACCCGCACGCCGCGCTGGTTGCGCTCGTACATGTCGGAGTCGTCGGCGAGCAGCATCCCCGCCGGTCCGACCGAGCCGATCGTCTGCTGCAGCATGCGCCGGTTCACGTCCGGCGCGCCCTTCAGCTGCAGCGCGGTGACGTGCTGCACGGTGTCGTCGACGGCGAGCGGCTGGAGCACGAAGAGCTGGATCTCGGCGATGAAGAGGTTGGGGAAGACCATCACGTGCGGCGAGCCGTCGATCATCAGCTCGGTGGCCCGCGCCTCGCCATGGGCACGGTTCATCGCATCCACATATCCCGGGATCCTGTCGACGGTCGTCCCGAACCAGCCCATCGGCTCAGCAATGCGGCGGAACTCGGGACGCAGGTCGTTCTCGGTGTGGCCCCCGCCGAGATCCCGGCACACCGCCGTGGACTGGTCGCCGTAGAGATCGCCGATTCCGCTCTTGGCCACCGAGAAGATCGAGGCGTGGACGAACTGCGGGTGGTAGCCGTCCGTCTCGTTCTCCATCAGCATCTTCCAGTTGGCCTTCACCTTGTGGTGAAGCCAGTTGGCGGTCAGCTCGATCTCGCCGTCGGGGGCGAGCGCGACCAGCCGGTCGAACGCCTCACGGGCGTCACCGAGATGCTCGAGCAGCGACGGGCCGTCGTCGGCGAAGGAGCCGAACACGAAGCCCTTGTACTGCTCGCAGCGGTTGACCCGGCCGAGCCCCAGCGACGCCTTCAGCTCGCCGCCGCCGTAGCCACTGGAGAACGGGTACCCGAGCAGCTTGCCCGTGTTGGCGAAGGTCCAGCCGTGGTACGGACAACGGAACGCGCTGGAGTTCCCGCGCGGGGCGTCGCAGACGATGTTGCCCCTGTGCGTGCAGCGGTTCTGCAGCAGGTGGACCTCGCCCCGCTTGTCGCGGGTCATGATCACCGACTGGGGCCCGATCGCCTTGACCACGTAGTCGTTGGGCTCCGGCACCTCGGAGACGTGGCCGACGAACACCCACGTGCGGTACCAGATCCTCTCCAGCTCGAGCCGGAAGAGATCGGCGTCGGTGTACAGCGAGCCGTGGATCCGGTCGGGCTCGATCAGCTGGTCGAGGTCGTGTGCCGTGGTGATGCTCACTGTCGGGGCTCCCTGCTCGTCGGGCCTCTGATCCTACAGAGCGTCCGCACAAATTGTCCATGGTTGTCCAGCGCCGCGGGGAGCTACCGCGGCCGGGCAAGG
>DATARS010000228.1:0-1988 GCA_036269455.1 Candidatus Dormiibacterota bacterium
CTGTTCAACAACGCCGCGGTGGCGGCGCGCGCGGCGCAGCGCCGCCACGGCCTCGGCCGCGTCGCCGTGGTCGACATCGACGTGCACCACGGCAACGGGACCCAGGATGTCTTCTACGACGATCCCTCGGTGCTGTACTGCTCTCTCCACCAGTGGCCGCTGTATCCGGGCACCGGTCGCGCCTCCGAGACCGGCGAGGGCGCCGGCGCCGGCGCCACCGTCAACGTCCCGCTGCCGGCCGCGACCACCGGCGAGCGCTGGCTCGCCGCCTTCGACCAGGTCGTCGCTCCCGCGCTGCGCGCCCACGCGCCGGAGCTGATCGTGGTCAGCGCCGGCTACGACGGCCACCGCGCCGACCCGCTCGCCAACCTGCAGCTCGACACCGCCACCTACGCCGAGGTGGCCCGCCGGCTCGCCGGGATCGCCGCCGAGACCGCGGGCGGGCGCACCGTCTGGGTGCTCGAGGGCGGCTACGACCTCGACGCCCTCTCGGCGTCGGTCGCCGCGTCGCTCCGCACCCTGCACGGCCAGGGGGAGAGCCCGGCGGCGCCGGGATGAACGCCTCCGCCACCGTCCTGGTGACCGTCGCCGCCGCCGCCGCCACCGCGCTCGGCGGCTGCGGCTCGTCGAACCCGCCCGCGCCGACGGCCACGGCGCGGCCGACGGCGACGCCGAGCCCCTCGGCGAGCCCGTCGCCGGGCACCGTCGGGGTGGGCTCGACGCTCACCGTGATCGCGCCGCTGGGCCTCAAGCTCCGCGATGCGGGGTCGTCCGACGGCGCCGTGCTCGGCAGCCTGGGCCAGGGCACGGTGGTCACAGTTGTGTCCCATGGTGGCCAGAACGACCACTGGTACCAGGTGAAGGGCGAGACCCAGACCGGCTGGATCACCGACGACCCGGCGTATGCCAGCCCGCGCCACTTCGAGCTCTACCAGTCCGACGCCCACGGCTTCAGCGCCCTGTACCTCAACACCTGGGCGTTCACCGAGGGTGCTGGAGCGGTGATCTTCAAGCCCCAGAGCGGCGGCTATCCACAGATCACCGCGGCGACCGGCGCCACCCTCGACGCCCTCGGCCCCGCGGGCATGGAGGGGTACGCAACGGTCGAGGTGGACGCCGCCGAGGTCTTCGGGGTCACCGGCGTGCTCAAGCTCTTCAGCCGCAGCGGCGCGGCGCCCGCGGCCACGCCGGGCCAGCAGCCACCTCCCGCGCTGCTCGCCGAGCTGCGGGTCACCCTCGACGCGAAGCGGGCGATGCGCCTCGACTTCCTCTACCCGAAGGCAGACGACCTGCGCACCTTCCGTGACTTCTACGGCTCCATCATCGTGCCCCAGCCGGCCGCGCCGGGCGCCGCCTCGCCGACGCCGAGACCGGCATGAGCATGCGCCACCGCGACCTGCGCCTCGACACCTCGCGGCGGCGTGTCCTCGACGTCACCGACGCGGCCGGAGAGATGGCCCGCGAGCACGGGGGCGACGGGCTGCTCAACGTCTTCGTGCCCCACGCCACCGCGGGGGTGGCGATCATGGAGACCGGGAGCGGTTCCGAACCCGACCTGGTCGCGGCGCTGGAGCGGCTGCTGCCCCGCGACGACCGCTACCGCCACCACCACGGCTCCCAGGGCCACGGCGCCGACCACCTCCTGCCGGTGCTGGTCTCGCCCTCGATCACCGTGCCGGTGCTGCGCGGGCGGCTGGGCCTGGGCACCTGGCAGCGGATCGTGGTCGTCGACCTCAACCCCGACAACCCCGAGCGGACCCTGCGGCTGTCGCTCCTCGGCGACCCCTGAGCCGGGATGTCGATTCCGCCGTCCCCCGTTCGACGTCTCAGGTAGAGCCGGGACTGGCCCGGGTCACCACCAGGGAGTGACGACGATGCGATTCATGGTGATCGTCAAGGCGACCGCGGAGTCCGAGTCGGGGGTGCTCCCCACCCCCGAGCAGCTCGCCGAGATGGGGCGATTCAACGAGGAGCTGCTCACCGCCGGG
>DATARS010000229.1:0-7178 GCA_036269455.1 Candidatus Dormiibacterota bacterium
ATGAGTGAGCGACAGCCGCGCCCGACCTGGCGGCCCCAGGAGTTCAACGAGCTCGTCAACGAGCTCGGCGACCTCGTCGAGACCCTCGGTCTCGAGGAGGGGCCGCGGCCCGCGCGCGCCCGCCGGAGCAGGCCCCCGGCCGCCCGGCGCACCGCTCCGCGCCCCGCCGCGACGGCGCCCGCCGCCGCGGTGGCCCTTCCGGAGACGGAGGTCGAGCCCGCCGTCCCCCATGCGGAGACCCCGGTCGCCGAGGTCGCGGTCGATGCCGCCATCCTCGACGACACCACCTTCTGGGTCGCCCCGGCCGAGGTGGTCGAGCCCGGCGGGCGTCCCTGGTCGCCGGCCGCGGCGATGGAGTTCGTCCCCAGCGCGGGAGCGGAGGCGGCCCCGGCGATCCCGGCGCGGCCGCACTCGGGATGGGTGATGACCGCCGCCGCCGGCACCGCCGTGGGGCTGGCGCTCTTCGCCCTGGTGGTGAGCCACATCGACCTGGCCAGCACCAGCGGTCCCGACCATGCGGTCAGCGCGGCGCCCTTCACCCTCAAGCAGTTCCGCACCGTCGCCGCCGACAGCCAGGGGCAGGTCTTCAGCTCGCAGACCACCACCCAGTTCCCGGCGACGACCGACCACCTGTTCATCGACCTCGAGTACGCCGGCGCCACGCCGCACGACCACCTGCAGCTCAAGGTGATTCGCGACTCCACCGGCCTGCCGCCGCCCGCCGTCGTGCAGGACCACACCTACAGCCTCGACTCGCCGGACGGGAAGGGCTCCATCCCCGTCGAGCTCACCGC
The DNA here is from genome assembly GCA_036269455.1 of Candidatus Dormiibacterota bacterium. Taxonomy (GTDB): domain Bacteria; phylum Chloroflexota; class Dormibacteria; order Aeolococcales; family Aeolococcaceae; genus CF-96. Next base: position 795 of record DATARS010000229.1, read on the forward strand.
GCCGGCGGGCACCACCTTCGCCCGCGGCCGGTACACCGTGAGCGTGGTCCACGGCCAGACCTCGGCGCAGACGATCGACTTCAGCATCGGCGACAGCAGCGGCGGCTGACCCCTGGCAGCCCGTCCGACTCGTCGGACGGGCTGCTAGGCTGCCGGCCGATGAGCGTCGCCGCGAGCTCCCTCTCCGAGTCCGAGAACCCCTGGCACAACGCCCAGCAGCAGTTCGACGACGCCGCCGAGCTGCTCCACCTCGAGCCCAGCCTCCGCTGCGTGCTCCGCGAGGTGCGCCGTGAGTTCACCGTCCGCTTCCCCGTCCAGATGGACGACGGCGGCGTCCGCATGTTCGAGGGCTACCGCGTCCAGCACAACACCACCCGCGGCCCGGCCAAGGGCGGCATCCGCTTCCACCCCGACTGCAGCCTCGACGAGGTCAAGGCGCTGGCGATGTGGATGACCTGGAAGTGCGCGCTCGCCGGCCTCCCCTTCGGCGGCGCCAAGGGCGGGGTGATCGTCGACCCCGTCGACCTCAGCCACCGCGAGCTCGAGCGGCTCACCCGCCGCTTCGCCACCGAGATCACCGTCCTGATCGGGCCCGAATCCGACATCCCGGCCCCGGACGTCAACACCTCCGCCGAGATCATGGCCTGGATCATGGACACCCTCTCGATGGAGGCCGGCCACTCCATCCCCGCGGTGGTGACCGGAAAGCCGCTCGACATCGGCGGCAGCGAGGGCCGTCCCCGCGCCACCGGCCGCGGCGTCACCGTGGTCGCACTCGAGGCCTGCCGTCACCTGGGGATGGACCCGACCCATACCACCGTCGCGGTGCAGGGCTTCGGCAACGTCGGCAGCGTCAGCGCCCTGCTGATGCACGAGGCCGGCTTCCGCGTCTGTGCGGTCTCCGACGTCACCGGAGGGATCTACTCTCCAGGCGGGCTCGACGTCCCCGAGGTGATGGAGCACCGGCGCGCCACCGGGACGCTGGCGGGCTACCCCGGAGCGCAGCCGGTGAGCAACCACGAGCTGCTCGAGCTGCCCGTCGACCTGCTCGTCCCCGCCGCCGTGGAGAGCCAGATCACCGCTGCGAACGCGGCGCGGATCCGCGCGCGGCTCGTCGTCGAGGGCGCCAACGGCCCCACCACCACCGACGCCGACCACATCCTCGAACAGCGCGGCGTGGTGGTCGTGCCCGACATCCTCGCCAACGCCGGCGGCGTGACCGTCTCCTACTTCGAGTGGGTGCAGGACCTGCAGTCGTTCTTCTGGGAGGAGACGGAGATCAACCGCAGGCTCGAGGCGATCATGCGCCGGGGCTTCGCCCAGATGGTCGAGGCGGCGCAGTCGCACGGCGTGTCCTGGCGAATGGGCGCCTACCTGGTCGCGGTGCAGCGCGTCGCCGACGCCACCTCGGTGCGCGGCATCTATCCGTGACCGACCAGACCCCGCCGGAGGAGCCGCAGGACCCGCCCTGGCAGCCCCAGGAGCCGAGGGTGCCGCCGCGGGCGGTGCCCCCACGCACCCCGCCGCCCAACTACCTGCCGCCCCCGCCGCCGCGTGCGCGGCCGCAGCCGGCGCCGCTGGAGCCGCCCGCCCCGGAGCGCTCGGGGCCGCCCGCCTGGGTCTGGGCCGTGCTCGGCGGGCTCGCCGCGGTGGTGCTCGCCGTCGTGCTGGTGCTGGTGCTGCGCTCCGGCGGCGGCGGCCCGGTGGTGGTGGGCACCGACGTCACCCTCGACGCCACCCAGTCCCAGACCGGCGACTGCGTCACCACCGTGCACCTGACCGCCCGGGGCAGCGTCAGCGGCTCCGGGACCCTGGTGTACAGCTTCGACCGCAGCGACGGGCAGTCGACCGGCCGCACCAGCCTCGACGTCAACGGCAACACCGGCTTCGAGATCTCCGAGGACTGGCGCTTCGTCGGGGTGCACACGGGCACGGGCACGATGGTCTTCCGGGTCGTCTCGCCGACGACCCGCGAGGTGCGCCGTGACGTCACCGTCCGCTGTCCCTGAGGTCAGGCAGAGCTGCCATCGGGTCGCCGCCCGGGCGCGGCACGTGCGCCTCGACGGCGCCGCCCTCGAGCACCTCGCCGCCGACCTTGCGGCGGCGCCCCCGGAGGTGCCCGGATGGGAGGACGACCACCTCGCCGGTGGCGACCCCGAGGTGCGCGCGGGCTGGACGCTGCTGCTCAGCGCGCTGAACTTCTGCTTCTGGGAGGACGAGCCGCGCTGGCGGGTCGGGAGCGCCGACGGCTACATGGCGCTCGCCGCCGCGCTGCGCCAGGCCCACCTCGCCGGCGTGCCGGTGGCCGCACCCGAGCGCTGGGCGCGCTGGGGCGTCGAGGAGCTCGCCGCCGTGCTCCGGGGCGATCCCGGCGGCCCCTCCGCCCCTCCCCTCCTCGCCGAGCGCCACGAGGTCGCCGCCGAGCTCGGCGCCTGGCTGCTGGACGAGCACGGCGGGTCGGCGCTCGCCCCGCTGCGCGAGGCGGCCTCGGCGGCCGCGCTCGCCCGCGAGCTCGCCACCCGGCTGCCGGGGTTCCGCGACGTCGCCCTCCACGCCGGAGAGCCGGTGGCGCTGCTGAAGCGGGCCCAGATCGCCGCCCACGACTGCGGGCTGGCCCTCGGCGAGGACGCGCCCGCCGGGCTGCGCGACCGCGCCGGGCTGACCGCCTTCGCCGACTACAAGGTCCCCCAGGTGCTCCGCGCCGCCGGGGCCCTGGTCTACGAGGCCGGCCTCGCCGCCGCCGTCGACTCCCGGACCGAGCTCAGCCCCGGATCGGAGCCCGAGGTGGAGATCCGCGCCCTGACCGTGGTCGCGGTGGACCGGCTGCGCGACCTGCTCGCCGGGCCCGACGCCACCGCGGTGGACAGTCTGCTCTGGTGGCGCGGCCAGGGGCTGCGCGAGCCGCCGTACCACCGCACCCGGACGATCTGGTACTGAGCCCCCTTCTCGAGGGAGGCTCAGCCGTGGGCGACGTAGTTCCAGCGCGCCCCGCTCGCATAGCTCTCCTGAAGCCGGTCGAGGCTGTAGGGGCCCTCGCCGTCGAGGTCGAAGATGCGAAGCCCGGCCACGTCGCAGAGCAGCCGGTGCAGGTCCGCGGGGGTGCTGCCGTAGTGGTCGCTCCCCCCGGGGCCGTGCTCGACGACCACGGTGGGGCGGTGCTCGGCGAGGGTGCGCAGCGCCCCGGCGATGACCAGGCACTCGGCGCCCTCGACGTCGATCTTGACGAACGCCGGAGCGAAGCCGCCGGGGAGATGGTCGTCGAGCCGCTCGGTGGTCACGGTGATGAGCTCGCGCTCGACCGCCTGCGGGTAGGCGCGCTCGCGGAGGCCGCTGTACTGGGGCAGGTCGCGGACGTGGACGAAGCTGGTCTCGCCGTCGCGGTCGCTCAGCGCGGCGCGGCGCACCTCGACCGAGGGGAAGCGGCGGGCGAGGTGCTCGGCGAGGTGGGGCAGCGGCTCGTAGGCGAGATGGCGGCCGCGCGGCGCGACCCGGACCATGTCCGCGAGGACGTCGCCGTCGTGGGCCCCGACGTCGATGCAGTGGGAGTCGTCGCGCAGGGTGAAGGCGATCAGCCGCCGCATCAGGTCGTTGTCGAGGTAGTTGCGGGCGTTGGCGGGGTCGTCGGCGGGGGCGATGAGGCGGCCGGGGGCGAGCAGGTCGACGGTGCGATCGCGCAGCCGCCGCAGCGAGGGGGCGGCTCCGCTCGCCTCGGCCACCCGCCGCAGGGTGTCGCGCGGCCCCAGGGCTATGCCCCGGACACCGGCAGGCTGCGCACCAGCACCGAGGGGGCACCGACGAAGCCGGGCCCGAAGGTGAAGCGCAGGTCCGATCCGACCTCCTCGACGGCGCTCAGCAGGTCGAGCAGGGTGCCGGCGACGGTCATCTCCCGCAGCGGCGCGCCCCGCTTCCCACCCTCGACGGCGAAGCCGCCGATGCCGAGCGAGAACTCGCCGGTGACCGGGTTGACGGTGTGGAGACCGTGCACCTCGGTGACCAGGATGCCGTCGCCCATCCGGGCGAGCAGCTCCTCGGGAGCGGAGGTGCCGGGAAGGAGCACCAGGTTGGTGGGGCCGAGCTCGGGGGTCGAGCGGTAGGAGCCGCGAGCGGCGTTGCCGGTCGAGCGGGCGGAGCCGTCGCGCCGCGCGGTGTAGCTGTTGTGCAGGTACGAGCGCAGCGTCCCCTCGGCGATCACCTCGGTCCGCTGGGTGGGCACGCCCTCGGCGTCCCAGGGGCGCGAGGCCAGGCCGTCGCGCAGCCGGCCGTCGTCGACCAGGGTGACGCAGCTCGCCGCCACCGCCTCGCCGATGCGCCCGGCGAGCAGCGAGCGGCCCTTCTGCACCGCCTCGGCGGAGATGCTCGACGCCAGGGTGCCGACCAGCGAGGCCGCCGCCCAGGGCTCGAAGACCACCGGGACGGTGCGGCTGGCGAGCCGGTCGGCGCCGAGCAGCCCGGCGGCGCGCTCGGCCGCCTCGCGCCCGCAGGCGGCGAGGTCGAGGGCGCTCGCGGAGCGGCCGTAGGTGAACGACATCCCCGCCTGCATCTCCTCGCCCCGCTCGGCGATCGCCTCGACGTAGCCGTAGGCGACGGTCGCCTCGAAGGCGGCGGCGACGCCGCGGGTGGTGTAGAGCTCGTTGCGACCGCGCTCGTCGGCGTACACCGCGCCGCTGGCCCGCTTCACGGCGGGGACGGCGGTGGTGGTGAGGCGCTCGAGCTCGAGCGCCATGGCGACCCGATCCTCGACCGAGCGCGCGTCGAAATCGGCGGCGACGAGGTCGTCGAGCCCGCCGCCGGGGACCGAGTCGGGGAGGCCGGCGTGCTCGTCGGGCTCGTTGACCCTGCACGCGCTGACGGCGGTGTCGACCAGCCGCCGCAGCCCCTCCTCGGAGAGGTCGGAGGTGTAGGCGAAGCCCATCCGCGAGTCCGCGAAGACGCGCAGGCCGATGCCCCGCGACTCCGCCGAGGTGAGCGACTCGACCTCGCCGTCGAAGGCCTTCACGGTCAGCTCGGCGCCGTGGTGCACGTAGGCCTCGGCGTCGGTGGCGCCTCCGCCGGTGGCGGCGTCGAGGACGCGCTGGGCGATGTCGGAGAAGCGGAGCTCCGCGGCGGTGCTCACATCTGGGTCCCGGAGGCGACGCGGGTGCCGCCGACGGTCAGCTCGGAGATGCGCAGGTGGGGCTGGCCGACGCTCACCGGCACCGCCTGGCCCTCCTTGCCGCAGGTGCCGGGGGCGAGGCCGCAGTCGCCCGCGACCATGTCGACCTTGCGCAGAGCCGCAGGGCCGTTGCCGATGATCGTGGCGCCGCGCACCGGGCGGGTGATCCGCCCGTTCTCGATGAGGTAGCCCTCGGTGACCGCGAAGACGAAGTCGCCGGTCACGGTGTTCACCTGCCCCGAACCGAGCCGCTTGGCGTAGAGCCCGCGCGGGGTGGCCGCGATCAGCTCCTCGACGGTGGACTCGCCGGGGAGGATGTAGGTGTTGGTCATCCGCGGCATGGGGATGTGCTGGTACGACTGCCGCCGGCCGTTGCCGGTCGAGGGACGGCCGTCCTGGCGGGCGCGGAGGCGGTCGAACATGTACCCGGTGAGCACCCCCTCCTCGATGAGGACGTTGCGCTGGGTGGGCACGCCCTCGTCGTCGACGCGGAGGGTTCCCCAGGCGCCCTCGAGGGTGCCGTCGTCGACCGCCGTGACCAGCGGCGAGGCGACCAGCTGGCCCATCTGGCCGGCGAACACCGAGGCGCGCTTGGCGATGTGGTCGGCCTCGAGGCCGTGGCCGCTCGCCTCGTGGAAGAGCACCCCGCCGAAGTCGTTGCCGATGACCACGGTCATGGTCCCCGAGGGGGCCGGCTCGGCGTCGAGCAGCATGGTGGCGCGGCGCGCCGCCTCGCGAGCCGCGTCGATGAGCACGGGCTCGTCGAAGAGCTCGAAGCCGGTCGCTCGCCCCGGCGCCTCGTAGCCGCTCTGGACCTCGCCGCCGCGCGCCGCCACCGCCTGGACGAAGGCACGGACGCGGGTGCGGCGGTCGCGGGCGAGGGTGCCGTCGCTGTTGGCGACGATGATCGACTGGATGCCCTCGGCGTAGGTGGCGGTGACCTGACGGACCGCGCCGCTCTCCTCGCGGGCGGCGGCGTCGGCGCCGCGCAGCAGCTCGACCTTGCGCCCCATGTCGACGCCGTCCGGCGGGATGCGCACCGTCTGCTCGCCCACCGCACGCTCGCGGAGGTCGATGCGGGCGCCGTCCGCGCCGCCCTTCGCGGCGGCGGCGGCGGTCTCGGCGGCGCGGTGCAGCCCCGCCTCGGTGAGCTCGTCGGTGTAGGCGAAGGCGGTGCTCAGACCGCAGACGACGCGGATGCCCGCGCCCTGCTCGGTGCCCGCCTGGACGCG